>JBFFRZ010000022.1:0-16389 GCA_041572715.1 Gammaproteobacteria bacterium | reverse complement strand
GAGCTGCTACGCAAGGTCCCCTTCTTTCAGAGAACTCCGGAAGAGGATTTCGAAAAAATTATCAAGTTGTTGAAGGCGCGCACGGTACCGGCCGGAGAATATATCATTCGCGAGGGTGAATCAGGCAAATCGATGTACCTGATCGCACGTGGAGTAGTCCGCGTGTTAAAAGGGCATGGCGAGAAGGAAACCGAGCTGGCAAGCCTTTTGCCAGGAGACTTTTTCGGTGAAATGGCGCTGTTGCATGATGATCGGCGAAGCGCCAGCTGCCGGGCGGTGACCCCCTGTGCGCTGTATGAGCTCACACAGGTGGATATCAAGCATGTGGCAGAGGTAGCGCCGGCAATTCAGCACGCGCTGGAGGCTGCCGATGCGGACCGGGCCAGGGCCATGGGCAAATAAATATATGCTCCATGTTAAGAATCTGGCTGATCAGACATGATCCAAGTCATCAAATTAAGTAAAAAGCGGCTATAAATAGACCAGTTAAAAGACATTTTTACCCCCATTAATCAGTGTATGCTAAATTGCTAATTTATGGGTATTTTGTTGGAATAGTTATTAATGGCGATAAGAAGCTTATTATTGTTGATTACGATTATTGGATTGATTCCGGTCAATTTGCATGCGCTGGGCCCGGACGGCCAGGCCCTGTTTGAATTCAATTGCGTGGTTTGCCATCGAAAGGGTGGCGAAGGCAGTATCGGCTTGCCATTGCAGAAGGCCAAATTTAGCGCGCTTTCGGATGAATACCTCAGAAATACCATTCGCAATGGCCGGCCGGGCAGGGTCATGCCGGCATTTGACCGCCTGAGTGATTCCCAGGTAGATGCAATCGTTGCCTACCTAAGGCATTGGTCTGGAACCACCTCTTTTGTTGAGGCAGGAGTGGCTGCAACAGGTGATGCAGGCAATGGCGGGCGCCTGTTTACCGGGCATTGCGCCAACTGCCATGGTGAGGCAGGAAAGGGTCTTGGGAAGGGTACCGGTCAGAGTTATTCCCGTGAGCGTGAATTCAAGGTGATCCCGCCGGCCGTTGGTAACTCGGGTTTTCTTGCTTCTGTTTCTGATGACATGCTGCGTGAAGTTATCACCAATGGACGCGAGGGCACATTGATGGCGGCCTATGGCAAGCTTGGCCTATCTTCGCAGGATATCGATGACATCATTGTTTATTTGCGTAGCCTGCCAACACTGGCACAGATACAGGAAGAAGAGGCTTATGAGCAGCCAGCCCCGACTATAGTCTGGGATTCTCCTTATGACTTCGACACGACCGTAACCAATCTGAAGCAGGCCTTGACCGGGTCTAACTTCAGGATTTTTCCAGACCGTTACCTGGAACAGGGTCTGTTCCCTGACTGGGAAGTCAATAAAAAGCAGCTGACGATACGTTACTGCAACTTCAATAATTTGTACGAAATGCTGAAAACTGAACCGCGACTGGGTATTGGGCTGCCGTGCCGTATCACAGTCGTGGAGCAGGAAGATGGCCAGGTTCAGCTTATCGCGATGAACATGGCTTTGATTGCCCGGCTGTTTAACAACGAGCAGCTCGAAAGTTATGCGGCACAGATGAATACGCGTCAGCTTGAAATCATGGAGGAGGTGACGTTTTGAATAGGTTACTCCCCATATTCCTGATAGCAGGGTTATTGATTTCCGGCCACGTGCATGCAGAAAAGGTCATGATGGCCAGAAGTTACCAGTCATTTGAGGTGACGCTGGAAGCGGTTAAAAAGGCATTGGAAAGTCGCGGCTATACGGTTGCGCATGAACAGCGCTGTGACGGTGGACTAAAGGGTTTTGGTTACGAAACCGACCTGTATCGAGTGTTATTTTTTGGCAAGCCTGATGAGGTTCGTCACTGGAGCAATACGTACCCGGAAATGATTCCTTATCTGCCGCTGAAACTGGCAGTGATTGCAGAGGCGGACCAGGTACTGGTGGTAGGCTTTAACCCCGAAGAACTAGCCCAGTTGTTTACCGACAAAAAGTTAAAAATCCAGTTTTCACGTTGGAAGAATGATATCGAATCGGTACTGGCCGAGGTGTCCCAGTCGAGCGGTTAATGGGTTAAAGCTTGAGGAAACCCTTCCCCTGAAGGCGTTCAACCTCTTTCGGGCCATAGGGGACAATCTCGATAAATGCAGGGACTTCCTGCCTGTTCACTTCAAGCTGGTCCATCGCCGTGTTACACATCTTGATATCGATGACATTGAAGGCGTCTAACTTCGCGGCTAAATCAACGATTTCCCTGTTTTCACCGTAACTACTGATTCTGAAGTGCTCGATTTCGGGCCCATGCAGTACCAGAGCAATTTGCCTTGGCCGCTCCGCTGGATTTGGGGTCATTGCAAGTGCCTCTGCCCGCCTGAGCATCTTCAGTATGTCGTCTTTGTTGTGCAATACAACATCAAGAACCACCGGTTGGTGTTCACCGGGCTCACCCGGCTTGCTATCGCGCAGTACCGGGGTGTCACTCAAAATCGGATTCATGCTGCCGAAGTTTTCCTCAGCGGTAAGCTGGCCGCAGTTAAGCATGAGACAGGCAAACAGGATGCGCAAGATTGTCCTGTGGTCAGCCAAGTAACTCATGAATGGTGTGTTTGATGTCTGCATCCTGTAGCGGAAAATATACCGCCTTGCGGATATTATCAAATCGGGACTGCAGCCGTTCGAAATGCAACTTCTGCTCTTCTTCAACCAGGGCGATGACCTGTGTATGGGCTGAGTGGCTGACTACCTGGGTCAGGATCGTGTCCATGTTGCTATCACGGTCGCGAAACTGGCTGGTGTACTGGAATTCAGCGACAAGTATGTCTGGCAGGAATTTTTTCAGCAGCGAGATGGCCTTACGCATGTTATTCACATACTCGACTTCATGCCCTTCTGCCTTCAGGTCATCGAGCCTGAGCGGAAATCCTCCCAGCTCAATAACAAAAAGAATTTTGCTCATTGAACAACGTTTTCAATTATGTCCTTGATAATGCCTGAAGATTTCTCGACCAGAACGACGTGGGTATCAGCGATAACACGTTCATACCCGGTATGTAGCGGAGGCAGTTGACTTTCCAGGTCGGCAGGCAGGTCTCTTTTGGCCAGGCCGGGGGGCAGGGTACCATTGCGCTGCAATTGTTTTTGTAGGCCGGGGGGCAGTTGATCCTTTTTGGCCAGGCCGGGGGGTAGCCCTTTTTGCTTTTTATCTTTCTTGTGTTTCTTGTGTTTTTTGTCCCGGTTATCCTCATCTTCCAGGCGATTAGTATCCTGGAAATAGTCACTTATCAATTGCCGCTCGGCCTCACTGAATAGCCCGCTTACCGCGCCATATATGGTTTCATTCAACATGCGGCCACCATCCACCTGAGCCAGCGCATGGCTGCTAATACCTGGAAATAAGGTGAGGGTGGTGATTACAACGATAAGGTAGTTAGCCATGATGTGTCCTGGTAATGAATGCAGAGACATCCTAGCACGCGGCATCATGAATTTTTTCAACACACTTCACAGAATTTGTGATCACTCGTCTGTGACACAGCCTTCCGATGCGTTTTTAACCGACTTGATGTATTTATACAGAGTCCCGCGGGTTGCCTTATAGGCGGGCATTACCCAGTTTTCCTTGCGTTTACGCAAATCATCTTCGTCTATGTCAACATTGAGCGTGTTTCTCTCTGCATTGATAGTAACAATGTCTCCGTCCTTGATTAACGCGATGGGCCCGCCCTCCTGGGCTTCCGGCACGATGTGGCCAATGATAAATCCATGTGAGCCGCCGGAAAAACGGCCATCAGTTAACAGGGCGACGTCGTCACCCAGGCCTGCGCCCATGACAGCAGAAGTCGGGGTCAGCATTTCCGGCATGCCCGGCCCGCCCTTGGGACCTTCATAACGGATAACGATCACATCACCCTTGATGATCCTGCCGTCTTCAAGCGCTTTCAGCATATCTTCTTCAGAGTCAAATACGCGGGCAGGGCCGGAAAAATTCACTCCTTCCTTGCCGGTGATTTTGGCCACAGACCCACCCGGGGCCAGGTTACCTTTGAGTATGCGGATGTGGCCGCTTTTCTTGATCGGCTGGTCCAGTGGCTTGATGATGTCCTGGCCTTCCTTCAGGCCGGGCAGTTCGCTCAGATTTTCAGCGATAGTTTTACCCGTAACCGTCAGGCAATCACCATTGATAAGCCCATGCTCCATCAGGTATTTCAATACAGCGGGTGTACCACCTATATTGTGAACATCTTCCATAACATACTTGCCGCTGGGCTTCAGGTCAGCAATAAACGGTATGCGATCAGAAGTGGCCTGCATGTCATCTATGGACAGCGAAACGTCAACAGAGCGGGCCATGGCGATGAGGTGCAGCACGGCATTGGTCGAACCGCCGAGGGCCATCAAAACGACCAGCGCGTTTTCGAAGGCTTCTCGGGTCATAATGTCGCGCGGGCGTATGTCCTTTTCCAGCAGGTTACGTATGGCAAAGCCGGCGTCATAACACTCCTGCAACTTGCCGGGGTCATCGGCGGGAATGGAGGATGAATAGGGCAGAGACATGCCCAGCGCCTCTATCGTAGATGCCATGGTATTGGCCGTATACATTCCGCCGCAGGCACCCGCGCCCGGGCAGGAGTGTTCGACGATGTCCTGGCGCTCATGCTCACTGATTTTTCCGGCAATAAATTCGCCATAACTCTGAAACGCCGAAACGATATCCAAAGTCTTGCCATGTGAATGGCCGGCTCTGATAGTGCCCCCGTAAACCATTAGCGAGGGGCGATTTAGCCGTCCCATGGCGATCAGGGTACCAGGCATATTTTTGTCACAACCGGGCAGGGAAATATTGGCGTCGTACCATTGCGCACTCATTACCGTTTCGATGGAGTCTGCGATCAGGTCCCTGGACTGCAATGAATAGCTCATGCCGTCTGTACCCATGGAGATTCCGTCAGAGACACCGATGGTGTTAAAACGCATGCCGACCAGCCCGGCAGCTGCAACACCCTCTTTTACTTTGGTTGCGAGGTCCATGAGATGCATATTGCAGGTATTGCCGTCATACCAGACGCTGGAAATACCGACCTGCGCCTTGTCCATGTCCTCACGGGTCATGCCAGTTCCGTATAACATGGCCTGCGATGCGCCCTGTGATTTGGGCTGGGTAATCCGTGCACTGACTTTATTCAGGTTACTCATGATTCGATCCATACTCATTCTTGGAGCCGGAGATTTTCGCATGCCCCGCCATGTTCGGCAAAACTATTGCTCGTTTGGGGCCTCATTCGGCAAACCTGGCGGGTTTTTGGGTAAAAACTCTCTTTTTATAGTGGAATGACCCGGTAATTTACGGGCGGTGGAGGAAAGGTTTAGCAGCAAATGATGTCACTATTGTTTATGGCTGCCTATACTTTTACTGAAGGGTTTTGGATGGCAATTGATCACTAGAGAGGCCTAGTGTTATGAGTAAATATACAGCAGACATTTTGTTTCATATTGACGAAAACCTGGATGAGCATAAAGTTCATGAAGTGGAATATGGTATGGCATTCCACAAGGGTGTTCGAACGGCCTGCGTGAACTGCAATAATCCGCACCTGATGCTGGTCGATTATGACCCGATGGAGGTCAAGGCGAAGACCCTGTTAGGGGCGCTGACTGCTCGCGGGTTACATGCAGAAATGGTGGGTTTCTAGTATAGAGGTAACGGGGTGTTCACGCCCCGTTACCATTGTTTTACCCGGTAACCGGCTTTCTCCAGTTGCTGAATAAGACCGTCACTGCCTACCAGGTGCAATGCGCCAACCAGGATAAATTCAACCTCCGATGTTGCCAGATACTGCTCGATCAGGGGTAGCCAGTTGTGGTTTCTCCTGACGAGTAACTGTTCATGAACAGACGGAAAACTCTGCTGCATCGGTTTGATGAATTGCTCTTCAAGCAGGGTTACGTTGCCCGTACGCCAGGCGCCCAGCATGGATTGCATCAATTCGGCGAGCTGACGATTCTCCTCGAGGGTGCTGAGGATGAGTTCGTCTTCATGGCCACTTGCCATGTTGGTCAGGAACTGTAACTGCTCATCAATGGTTTCCAGCTGGCTGGTTTTCTTTCCGTCACGTTGTGCCTGCAGGTTAAAATGATGGTCAACGCCCGTGTTGTCGATGCCTATTCTTTTCAGTTCCATTACTGTCAGCATCAGGGATGCCAGTGGTGGTTTGAGTGGCAACAGCATCATGATCGGGATACCTGACTGCTCGCAGTAGCGCTCAAGTTCCCTGTAGGTTGCCGGCTGCAGGGTGTTTTTTAGCGAGTTTCCATCCTCATAGGTGAGTGACTGCCTCAATCGAACAAGAAAATCGCTTGTCTTGATCTGGTCAAGGTCAGTCTCAAAAACCAGGTGTTCTGAGGATGCGTAAGCCTGGCCATAGGCCTCAGGCAAGGGGTAGTCCCGCTGACTCAGAACATGGATTGTGCCACCGATGTACAAGCGCTGATTTTTCCCGGTTACCTCCCATACCGATGTTTCGGCGCAAGCGAGTCCGGTTGCAAGCAGGAGTGACAGTTGAAGCAGGTATTTCATGTGCCGGCTAATGCGCGGTGCAGTAGTGGTTAATGAATTTTGTCAGGATATCGAGCATCGGGTTTATCTGGGCGGTTGATAAAAATTCATCGGGCTGATGTGCCTGATCGATACTGCCCGGCCCCAGTACGATCACTTCATTACCCAGTTGCTGCAGGTAGGGCGCCTCGGTCCCGTAGGCAACCGCCTGTGCTTTATACCCGGTCAGTCTCTCGGCAGTTTTGACTAGCGAGGCCTCCGCAGGCGTTTCCATCGCAGGAATACCTGAAAACAGCTGGCGTGTGGTCAGTTTCAGATCGTTATCACTGATCGCTATGGCAATACGGTGCTCCAGTTCCGCCCTCAGCTCATCGATAGACATGCCAGGCAGTGGCCTTAGATCGATATGAAGCTCGCAGTTGGCACAAATTCGGTTCGGGTTATCTCCACCATGTATATGGCCAAGGTTGAGGGTGGGGACCGGGACCGCAAATGCCTCGTTGTGATGGCGCGCCTGCAATTCACTTCTCCACTCGGTCAATACCTGAATGATGCGATGCATACCCTCAAGTGCGCTGTTTCCGAGTGAAGGATCACTTGAATGGCCTGATCTTCCCTGTAGATGGATGGCCTCCATAAAAATACCCTTATGCATGCGAACGGGTCGCATGTTGGTAGGCTCACCAATAATTGCATGACGGTTGGCAGGCCTGCCCGCCTGCACCAGGGCCTTGGCCCCGGACATACTGCTTTCCTCGTCCGCAGTTGCCAGCAGGATTAGTGGTGCAATGAGCTTACCGGGGTCTATGCCCTGTATTGCGTATAGCGCAATCGCCAGGAAGGATTTCATATCGGCAGTGCCGAGGCCGTAGATACGATTATCTTTTTCCGTTGCGATAAATGGGTCGCTGTTCCAGTGGCTATCGTCATAGGGCACGGTATCGGTGTGTCCGGAAAGTACTAACCCGCCATCTCCCTTGCCGAGTGTTGCGATCAGGTTGGCCTTGTTGTTTCCGACCGGCATTACCTCAACCTGGAAACCCGCTGTTTCACACCAGTCAGCAAGCAGGTTGATCACATCCATATTACCCTGATCATAGGTCGGTGATACCGAGCTGACCGATGGTGTAGCGATCAGCTGTCCAATCATACGGGTCAGTTCAGGCAGGCTATGTGTATTTGTAGGCATCTGGCTGGTGGGGTATAAGGTAGTGCTGACAGACGTTGCAAGGCTACCAGATTTTTTGATCGCTAACAGGCAGGGAACCGCAAATGAAAAATGATACAAAGGTTCAGGCAAGCCAGCATATGCACAGCGAAGCCTGCTCCTGCGGATTTCCCGGCAGGCGCCGGTTCATCAAGGCGGGGCTGCTGACAGGCGCTGGTCTGATGTTGTCGCATGAAACTGTGCGGGCGAACAGCGTGCAGGGGCTCAGCGGCCGCGTGTTCGTCAATCGCCGCTATGCCGCTGAAGGTACACCAGTAGGGCCGGGCGATATCGTGACCGTTGCTCATGGTGGCAGTGCATCTTTCACGATTGGCGACGATGCCTACTTGTTACGTGGCGGCAGCAGCCTGAAAATCGAGGGTGCAAACCACGCCATGATTAGCACCCTGAGGTTATTTACAGGTGCACTGCTTGGTGTGTTTGGCCAAGGGGAAAAACTTATCTCGACGCGCGCTGCGACCATAGGAATTCGTGGGACCGGTATCTATCTGGATAGCACACCTGACAGAACTTATTTTTGTACCTGCTACGGTGAGACTGAATTAAATGTCAGCGGTCTTGAACGCAGGGTTATCCGTACCGATTATCACAAGGCGAGCATGATCGAGACCCCCCGCCATGGGCGCAATGAAATTCATGATATGGCTGGTTTCGAATATCATAGCGATGATGAGTTACGCGCGGCCGAGGCCCTGCAGGGCCGTAAGGTTCCCTTTGACCAGGGCTGACACCGATTATGCAGATTGACCCTGATACCGGTTTGACCAATGAGGCCAGTTTCATCCCTTCACCTAATTGTGATGAACGACCTGATACTCGCGACATCTCCCTGATTGTTATTCATAACATCAGCCTGCCGCCGAACGAGTTCGGTGGTGAAGGCATTACCCGGCTGTTTACCAACCAGCTTGATCCTCAAGAGCACCCCTACTACCGGCAGATTCATCAACTCAGGGTATCCTCCCACCTGCTGATTCGGCGGAATGGCGAACTGGTCCAGTATGTGCCGTTCCATCTGCGCGCCTGGCATGCAGGTGCTTCGGTCTACGGTGGCCGCGAATGCTGCAACGACTTCTCGATTGGTATTGAACTTGAAGGTACGGACGACCTCGCATACGAGGATGTGCAGTATAAGCAGCTGAACAAAGTGATTGATGCCTTGTGCGCAACCTATCCGAAACTTTCCAGGAAACATATTGCCGGACACTGCGATATCGCGCCGGAACGCAAGACCGACCCCGGACCTGTTTTCGAGTGGCAGCGTATCAGGACAGAAACAGGCTGAGCGCCAGCAAGGCCGGTGTCAGCAGGCTGGTGGCCACGTTGGCCGCCAGGTGGGCAGGATGCGAGCCAATATTTTTACCGTGTTTATATCCGCCACGGATAGCAGATACAGCGAGCGGAATAGTCAGCAGGGCGATCAGCGACAAAGCGGGTAAATCACCGGTAAGCACCGGGTAAATAATCGAAACATAGGCAAAAGCCGAAAATGCGGTATAGATGACCATGCTGGACCTGACGCCATAAACGATTGGAAAATGTCGGCGTCCTGCACGTCTGTCGGCATCAATATCAGGCAACTGGTTGAGCAGCAGCAGATTGTTTACCAGCATGAACGGGCTGATAGCAATCATCCAGGTTGCGGGCACAACCTGACCGGAGAGAATGATTGTTGTGCCGACCACCATCAGTACGCCAAAGCCGATGCCGGGTGCGACCAGGCAGACCAGCGGTAACCTGTTAAGCCACTGTGTGTAGGTCACAATAATCAGTACCCCGAGTACGCCAACAGGCACGATGGTCGCGCCCTGTCTCCAGACAAAGTAGACACCAATAAGAATGGTCAGTGTAATCGCGCTTACGCCGGTATAAAGTACGGCTGAAGCCATCGACGGGTTCGCGGGCAGGGCACCGCTGCCGCCACTGAAGGGTGTTTTGTTCGTGTATAAATCAAGCCCGCTGGCAAAGTCCAGGTACTCGTTGATCATGTTGACGCTGATGTGGGAAAGCGTGGCGCCGATCAATACAAGTGCCAGCAGCAAAATATCAACAGGCATGCCCAGGTAATGTACGTAACTGCTACCCAGTAGTACACAGACTGGCGTCAGTAACAGAAAGGGCAATCGCATTGATTGCAGAACGGTAAGCAGGTTACTCATTGCGGGCTTGTTTCAGGTGGGCGTAAACCACGCTCGGGCAGGCAGCTTGATCGTGTTATCGAATACATGAAATTTTATTACTATTAGCAGTTAAGAGGGCCTGTGTTATAACAGGCATTGTTCGACCAGTAAAATCATCCCGGGGGAGTATCTGGATTCAACGTATTGATTTGCTTCGTCAGGGAGAGCCGGTGGGCGGCAGAAAGTACCGTGGACAAATGGATGACCCACTCAGCGAAAAGGGTTGGGCGGAAATGCGCAGTGCAGTGGAGGGCATATCATCCTGGGACTGTATAGTTCATTCACCATTGTCCCGTTGCGCGGAATTTGCAGCAGAGCTTGCCGGTCAGATGGCTATCCCGCTGATTCAGGATGATCGCCTGAAAGAAATTGGCTTCGGGGAGTGGGAAGGGCTTACCGGTAACGACATACGCGCCCGGGATGAATATGCGCTGGCCAGGTTTTACCTGGACCCGGTGAATAACCAGCCAGAGGGTGCGGAGCGGCTTCGGGCGTTTTACCTGCGGGTGACAACGGCCTGGGAAGAACTGCTGGCAACCAGTGATTATGAGCACCCGTTGATCATCGCCCACGCGGGGGTGATCCGGGCTATAGTTGCTCATGTACTCAAAGCACCATTGCTTTCGATGTACCGCATGCAGATACCCTCTGCAGGCATGCTTTCAATTGTCTTTAGTGTAGAGCGGCCGCCAACCCTGCATTTTTCATGATACGTATCGGCATTGATCTTGGGGGTACCAAGATATCCGGCATCGTCCTGGACGCTGATGGCGTAACGCATGCCTACGAACGTATCGACACGCCATCCGGCGACTACCAGGCAACCTTGCATGCAATTCTTGGACTACTTCAAACTCTGGAGGCCCGCACACAAACCGTCAACAGTGTTGGTATTGGCACCCCAGGCGCGCTTTCTCCCGCTACCGGCCTGTTACGCAATTCCAACTCAACCTGCCTGAATCAAAAGCCATTGCAATCAGACCTCGAAATTTTACTGGGTAAAAAAGTGTTGATGGCTAATGATGCTGACTGCTTCACGCTATCTGAGGCAAAGGATGGTGCAGCCGCGGCGGCACGTTCTGTTTTTGGCATCATTCTTGGCACTGGCGTTGGCGGTGGCCTGGTGATCAATGGAGAGTTGATACAGGGTATCAACGCGATTGCGGGGGAGTGGGGGCATAATCCATTACCATGGATGAACCCGTCAGAGTATCCGGGTGAAATTTGTTACTGTGGTAAAAACGGATGTATTGAGACCTTTCTTTCAGGGCCGGGCATGAGCCGGCATTTTTACCTGGAAACAGGCCGGCAGATCGAGGCAAAAGATCTGGCAGCCCTGGCCGATGATGAAGCACAGGCCGGACAATATCTTGATGTCTATATTGATCGTTTATCCAGGGCACTTGCCTGCGTGATTAATATCCTTGATCCCGATGTGATCGTGCTGGGCGGGGGACTATCCAATATTGATGCGCTATACGAAATGGTACCTGCTTGTTGGGGGCAGTATGTTTTTTCCGACAGTGTGGAAACCCGGCTACTGAAAAACCTTCACGGGGATGATAGCGGTGTGCGTGGCGCAGCTTTACTGGTTCCCGCGTGAGCTGAAATGTTTACCGGCCGGGCAAGACCACAGCCTGGTGAAAGGTTAATTCAGGGCTTGTCGATCGCGATGGCTTTGAGGGCAGGCACCGCAATCGATGCGCTTTCTGCCTGAGCCAGCGCGCGTTCCAGGCGCTCGGGTGCAGAACGACCCATGCATTTATGCTCCAGGTCACCGTTAAAACAATGCACCATACCGTCAAGCAGCTTTTGCCGATCAATCGTTTTGCCGGTAAGGAACTCCTGAATATCGAGAACATCACTGGCTACTGCTTTGGCCAGATCACGATGCTGTTGCCAGAGTTCTCCTACCGTGCCGCCTACCTTTAGTCCGGCAACGTTCGTGGTCACGATGTACAGGTTTTTCAGTACCAGTTCGTCCACCAGCTCCTGCTCACTGTCGAGTACACGTACCGGGATGTCGAGATGATTCAACGCATCATGCAGCAGTTGTGCATGTGTGCCATAGGCCGGTGAGGGCACGATGACTTTCGCTTCCTGTCCCCGCTTTTTTTCAAACCAGACAGAGATCACGGTTGGGTTGTGTAATTCATGCTGTTGCCAGTCCCCAGGCAGTAATTCATTCTGTAACAGGATCAGGCGGTCACGCCATACTACCGGTATGTCATCAAGTACCTGGTGTAAATCCTTTTCAGCGACAGCGATCAGTACGACGTCAATGTCCGGGTAGTCTTCGGCGACCTCTTCCATGGACATGTCACGTGTAACCGGTACTACCGTGTAGCCATGGCGAAGCATGCCGCGGGCAAACACGCCACCCATTTCTCCAACACCGATTAATGCCAATTGTTTACTCATAATCCTTCAGTGCTTCAGCAAGTTCGTCTGCCGTCTGGAAACGCTCGTCGGCAGATTTGGCCAGCATTTTTTCGAGTAAAGGCTGGTACCTGGCGTAATCAGCTGGTAGCTGGGGTATCTCGGCATGTACATGTTTATAAAACATCGCCATTGGGTTGTCCGCACGGTAAGGTTTTTTCCGGGTGAGCATCTGGTAGAAAATAATACCGGTGCTGTAGATGTCAGAGCGATGATCGACCCGCTTGCCCCTGGCCTGTTCGGGGCTGACGTAGGATGGAGTTCCATATACCTCGCCGTGCTTGGTGAGGTCCATGCTGTCATCATCAATCTGTGCGAGGCCAAAATCCAGTATTGCCAGGGTGTCATCCAGGCGGAACATGATGTTGCCCGGTTTTAAATCACGGTGAACAATCCCTTCTCGGTGTACGTCGGCCAGTCCATCTGCGATCTGCGCAAGATAATTAAGCGCTTCTTTCGGCTTGATGCCTTTTCTGATGCGGCTGGTGAGGTCCCCACCTTGAAAACGCTCCATGATGATGAAGGCGTACTTATCAGTAAAGGTCTGATCGAGGATACTGGCAACGTGAATGTTGTTGACGCTGGCAAGCATGGAGTATTCGCGGATGAACCGCTCTATCATGCGGTCATCTTCAATGGTGTCCATGTCCAGCACCTTGATGGCTACCTCCTTGCCGGTGTCGTTGTCTTCTGCAAGGTAAACGCTCGACATGCCGCCACGCCCCAGTTCCTTGATCAAGCGGTAACCCTTGAGCCCCTCGAGGCGCTCTACCGGCAGTTCATTATCGGCACGGTCGCTACTCGAACTGCTACGGCTTGTGGTCGATGTATCTGAGGATACGCCATCCGCATGGCGTTTGATCGCTTCTGCAATTGCGCCATTGAGCATGACCGGTGTCAGGTCCTCCATCGACAGCACATCATTCTGACCATCGCCTCCCTCTTCACCGGATATAACAATTGCCGGGGGCAGCTCACCCTTATGGCTTCGCTGCAGAATCTTTTGAACATTTTCGTCGCTGGCACGAATCCCGCCGATCAGGATGGCATCAGCCACCAGGGAGCGGTCTTCCAGGATTTCAGCCAATGAGCCTTCTTCAATATCAGCATCATGCCAGCCCATCGAAAGGTACTGGCTCAGCATGAGCTGAATCTCGTCTTCAGGGTCTACGATTATGAATTTGCGGCTCATGCTCGATTATAGGTATGGTGCGTTCCAGGCGGCACCAATGTTAATTTAAAGTAAACTTGTAAGGAAATGGCGGGTCATATTGGCAGCCCGTGTGGTTTTGCCGCCGTGGCCATTTTAGCAACAAACCAGTTGAGAGAAAATGATGCATAACCAATCGGTTGGTTTTATCCGGATATTGTCCATGCTGTTGCTGTTGAATGCCACATTTATTGTGCATGCTTCCGGTTTCGATACCCCGCTGAAGAACCTGCAGGGCGGGGAGGGCAGGTTGTCTGATTACCTGGGTAAGGGCAAATGGGTTCTGTTCAATGTATGGGGCCCTAAATGCCCCCCCTGCCTGGAGGAGGTTGCCGAGCTGGTATCCTTTCACGAGTCTCACGCCAGCAAGGGCGCGATGGTGGTCAGCCTGGCGCTCGATTTTCCCAGCTTTGGTTATGCGAAGGTTGATCAAGTAGCGACTTTCGTGGATGAATATTTCGTTAATTTTCCGGTATTGCTGGGTGATGCCAGGCTTGCCGAGCAGGTAACCGGGCAGCGTTTGCTCGGTACTCCAAGCTCCTTTCTATACGATCCCGAGGGTGAGCTGGCTGCAGTGCAGGTGGGCTCAGTAACGCAGGAGATGATTGAAAACTTTATCGATGAATACAGGAAATAATCCGCTACCAGCCAAATAACCGGCGTAGCAACCCGGCTTTCTTTTCTGGTCTGTGGAACGCGGGCGGCTCGTTGCCGGCGACCTGCATAAACCGCTCGGCCGAGGCATCACCAAACTCCTTGCGTAACAGGCCCGCTATATCGTCGATTGATATTCCACGGTCCGCCAGCTCTCGAACCTCTTGAAGGATCCAGTCGTCCGTGGGATTTTTTGCCATACCCTCGATAAATCCATCCAAAAGTGTTTTCGACCAGGTTGTATGCTCATCTGTCATGGATAATATCCACTATAGCGGCCCGGAGTGCGTCACTTCAGGATGAGCCGGGTTTGCTGCCACATACCTAGGTGCCGGGAATTTGGGTTTTGAACATCTGGGTATCTTCAAGATCTTCCGCCAGTTGTTCAGGAATAATGAACTTCAGGCGGATATCGCCGATCTCGATAATATCGTTATTGTGCAGCTGCTGTTCCAGCACCTCTTTGTCGTTGACCTGAATTCCATTTTTGGAGCCCATGTCCGTGATAATGAAACGGCCGTCATCTGTGAAATGAATCTCGGCATGGTAACGGGATATCGCAGAGTCATGCAGCGCAATATCATTACCCCGGTAACGACCAATCTTTGTATCAGCAGAGCGGACCGGGTAACGGACCGGATTTGCAGTTCCATCCGCCACCTCAAGCCAAGCGTAGGCATCCTCCAGTTTTTCCGGTTCCGCTGGCGTCTGGGAAACACTATCGGATTTACGATCCCTGATTCTGACGACCAGGAACATACTGATCGCTACCAGGATCAGGCTGACCGCGATCAGAATCCAGACCGGGTCTAGCAGATCGACTGAGGACTTGTCCGGTATGCGTTCAATGATGATCTGGGGTGGGGGCGGGGGTGCCACGGCTACAGGCTCGGCTACAGGTGCTGGTTGCGGCGCTACGATCACCGTAGGTTGTACCGGGACCGGTTTTACCGGGGGCAGCTTCATGGGTACTGTGACCTGTGACAGAGATGTGCCGGAAGAAATCGACAGGTTGACTTCCTGGTTGCCACCGTAGTCGGCATTTATGGCCGGGGAAAGATTGATCTTGAAGTCAGCACCAAGGTCAATGGTTGCAAACATTTGCTGTAACTGGGATGTATCCAGCTCATAGGTACCGGGCCTGGTGGACAGGTACTGGCCGCCGGTTTCCTCGCTCAACCTTCTGAGTGTCTGCAGCTCGACAGTCAGGCTGATGCTGTCGGCATAACCGATGGTAAAGATGCTGATGTTATTGCTGATTGCGGCCTTCACGACATCACGATGGAAGTAGGCCCGATCTTCGGCGCGCCCGTCAGAAAGCAGAAAGAGGAATTTCCGGTCCGAGGGATACCTGGCCAGTTGCTTGATTGCACCCAGCGTATTGCGGTACAGCTCGGTAGTTTTGCCAACGGCCTTGAGTGTTTTTGCCTTGTCACTGATCGTTTGCGGGCTGGAGCCCGGTGAAGTCAGGAAATGCAGATCAGTGTCGAAACGTGCCAGGCCATACTGGTAATGTGGCTTGTTATAAGCCAGTAATTGTTCGATGTGGGCGATAGATCTGTCCACCGCCTGTTGTCGGCGCGGGTCACTGGTATCAACCAGAAAGAGGATGCCGGTACGTTGCTGGTTGCTCGGGTAATCGGCCACCTTGGTAACGGGTAATTCAATGTCACCCAGTCGTGCGCTGACCCTGCCGATGGGGACGGCATCCAGTGGGCGGATATCAACAGAGAGCTGATCGCTGGCAACCTTGTTATAGTGCACGATGGTATCACCCTGTAGTACAGTGTCCGCTTGAACAGGGAGGTAAGTCAGCAGCGCCAGCAGTAAAAAGGGAATCAGCCGAAAGTAATCTTTGTTGGTTGTTTTCATTGTCAAAGCGTCAATTTGAACCTTCCATGGAGGATCATACCAACAATAATGAAGATAACGAAACATTAGGGCCTCTATGAAACGCAGGGATTTTCTTCTCACCGCGCTTATGTCCGGGACTCTGCCCGGGCTCTTGAACGCAGCCGGCCAGCCAGGTCAGTCAAGGATCGCAGGTTTTGGTAGCCTGCAACCTGACAGCAGAAACATTCTCGATCTGCCCCAAGGCTTCCACTATCGAGTAATCACAGCT
>JBFFRZ010000021.1:0-16460 GCA_041572715.1 Gammaproteobacteria bacterium | reverse complement strand
TTTTCATATTCTTCAACCACCTCGACCGGGCGAAGCCTGGGACCCTCACGCCAGTAGCGTTCTGCCAGCCTTGCAATGGTAAACAGTATGCCGAGGTCATGCCCGATCCAGCGGTTGACGTCGGGGCGCAGGACCTTCACTACCACCCTTCGTCCATCATTCAGTGTCGCGGCATGGACCTGGGCAATCGACGCAGAGGCCAGAGGGTTCGTATCAAACTCTTTAAACAGTAGGTCAACGGGGTGGCCGAGGCTTTTTTCGATAATTTTCTTGGCCTCTTCACCGGGAAAAGGCGGTACCTTGTCCTGTAACAGCGCCAGTTCCTCGGCGATATCTGCAGGTAACAGGTCACGCCGGGTCGACAGCATCTGTCCGAACTTGATGAAGATCGGGCCCAGGTCCTCCAGGGCTTCACGAATTCTTTGGCCGCGAGGCCCTTTGTTCCGGCGAATCCAGTTCCAGGGCGCCAGAAAAATCAGAAAGCGGAACGGCCGCAGGATATGCGCTGCCAGAACAATCTCATCGAGGCCGTGACGAACCAGAACCCGGTTGATCATGGCCAGGCGGATAAACTGGCGAAGCGGGTTCATTGTGATGTATCCGTCAGTTGGGCGGCATGTCGGGATTCAAGCCTCTGCACGCGCATTTCGAAGCGTTCGACCGAGGCGCGCAGATCGTCGACGGCATTGTTGAATTGCTCGACTTCACGTGACATTGGCAGGTGCCGGGCTTCAATTTGCAGGTAGTCACGCAAATCATCAGCGAATGCATTGGCCGATTGTTTGCTCCAGTCCATCAAGCCCCGCGCCAGGTGGCCTAACTGGTTGGCGATGGCATCCCCTGTATAGCGTGAGATAATTTCTTCCCAGTCGATGTCGATGTTTTTCAACAGGGCTTCAAAGGCCTGCGCTACCTGGAGGTTACCTTCCAGCTGAATGTCCTGGGTCGTAGCACGCCCGCTTATGCCAGCGGCAGCCAATGCCACGGGGGTTCCCTTTATGATAGCGTCGGCGGGCTGACCCCATTCATCAAAGACAAATACAGACTGATCGGTAAAGCGGAGAAACAGGGTCACACTGACGCCATCAAGATGAAGACACACGCACTGGTTACGTAACACCGGACTGACAATGTCCGGTTGGTCCGCAATGATTTTGTTCAGTGCGGTTTCGATTGTTGCAAGCGCGATAGCGGGTAATTGCATAGGTAACGCCCTGGTTAAGGGAAGTCCTTCAGACAGCACCTGCCCGACGGATTGCGGGTTTCGCAGGCGCAGGCACCGTCGCGAGTATGCTCAATGACAAAGGTTTTCAATGCGGGATCATTTATGGCGTCTTGCATGCTGATACCGAAACAATGGCATAACAAGGCGTCTTCAGTGTTACCTTTAAGCACTGTACTGCTTCTGAGCCTGTCTACGTCAATAATCGTGTTGTCACTGCCAAAATAAACTGCAGTACATTCAGGGTCATCGCAAAAATAATAGGCATCAGCCGAAGGCTTCCAGCGCCAGGGCGCCTTGATATTGTGCAGGATCGTCGTCAGCGATACATTTTTATAAGGTGTACCGTTGAGCGGACAAACATGAGTGCCCGCTGTACTGGATGCGCATTGATGAGCGTTACAGGCCGCCATTGGCTAGTCCGGTCCTAGAATTTGAACCCACGGTGTACGGCGACAATGCCACCGGCCAGATTATAAACCTGGCAATGTTCAAAGCCCGCTTCCTGCATCATGGTCTTCAGTGTCTCCTGGTCAGGGTGCATGCGAATGGATTCGGCAAGATAACGATAACTGGCTTCATCGTCAGCAATGGCCTTGCCCATTTTTGGCAGCAGTGAAAATGAATACAGATCATATAGCTTGTCCAGGCCCGGAAGGACCGGTTTGGAGAACTCGAGTATCAGCAGGCGGCCACCGGGGCGCAGGCAGTGGTACATCGAACGTAATGCTGCATGTTTGTCGGTGACATTACGCAGGCCGAAACCAATGGTAATCACGTCGAAATGGTTGTCAGGAAATGGCAGGATTTCAGCGTTGGCCTGCACGTACCAGGTGTTCCTGCTGATGCCCGCATCGATCAGGTGGTCCCGGCCGATCGATAGCATGCTGCTGTTGATGTCGGAAACGACCAGCTCCCCATTATCCCCCAGCAAGGGCGCCATGCGACGGGCAAGGTCACCGGTGCCGCCGGCCAGGTCCAGCACGCGGTCACCCTTGTGTAATTGGCACAGGTCTACGGTAAACCGTTTCCAGAGCCGGTGCAGGCCAAACGACATGACGTCGTTCATCAGGTCGTACTTGTCCGCTACCGAGTCAAAGACCTGGCGCACGCGCTTGACCTTCTCGCTATCGGGTACCGCTTCGTAACCGAAGTGCGTATAGCCTGGTCTGGAATGGGGATCTGCAGTCATGGCCTGATGGTAACAGTTTACGCCGGGATCGTGCAGGCGCCTTATAGCGACAAGGGAGCTTACAATGCCTTGAAGCTTGCGGGCTTGCGTTCCTTGCCGGCAGCCTTGAGACGATCCAGGTATTCCTGCCAGTTCGCTTCCTGGTTTGCGCCAAGACCATAGAGCCAGGTCCAGCTGAATATGCCCGAGTCATGCCCGTCATCAAAAAATATGGTGACCGCGTAGTTACCGGTGGGTTCTATCTTGTCGATCTTGACATTTTCTTTGCCAAACTCGAGCTTGGCAGTGTTCGGACTGTGGCCCTGAACTTCTGCGGAGGGCGAAAACACGCGCAGGTACTCGGCGGTCATGTCAAAGGATTTTCCATCGTCGAAACTGACCTTGAGCACACGGGTAGCGCCGTCATAATTGATTTCGGTAGGTATGGGATTCTTCTGTTTGCTCATAATTTTTCTCATGTAAGAAATGCATCTACAGGATGTACCGGCTGAGATCCTCATCTTGCGCCAGCTCACCCAGGTTTTTGTCGACAAACGCCGCGTTCACGGAGACATGCGCACCGTTCATGTTGGTGGCCTCAAACGACACGTCTTCGAGCAGGCGCTCCATGATGGTATGCAGTCTTCTGGCCCCTATGTTTTCCGTCTTTTCATTTACCTCCGAGGCGATTTCCGCGATTCGCCTGACGCCATCTTCGGTAAATTCAAGATTGACGTGCTCGGTTGATAGTAATGCAGTGTACTGCTCGGTGAGGCTGGCATCGGGCTCCGTGAGTATACGGATGAAGTCCTCTGCCTTGAGCGCATCCAGTTCAACCCGGATAGGCAGCCGGCCCTGAAGTTCCGGTATCAGGTCGGAAGGCTTGCTTAGATGAAATGCACCCGAGGCAATAAATAAAATGTGGTCAGTTTTGACCATGCCGTACTTGGTGTTGACAGAACAACCTTCCACCAGCGGCAGCAGGTCACGTTGCACGCCTTCGCGGGACACATCAGGCCCACTTGATTCGCCACGCTTGGCGACCTTGTCAATCTCATCGATGAAAACAATACCGTTTTGCTCGACGTTTTCCAGCGCCTGCAGCTTGGTTTCCTCTTCGTTGATCAGCTTGGCGGCTTCCTCGTCTTTCAGTAAATGGCGGGCATCAGATATCTTGAGCCGTTTGTTACGTTTTTTCTGGCTTGAGAGATTTTGAAACAGGCCCTGTAACTGGTTGGTCATTTCTTCCATGCCGGGAGGTGCCATGATTTCCACGCCGACCGACATGCCGGCAATCTCGATTTCTATTTCCTTGTCTTCCAGGTCGCCATTACGCAATTTTTCCCTGAATTTTTCCCGCGTTGCGTTATCCGGTTTCGGCTCGTCTATGGTGTCAAAACCCACAGCTCTGGGCGCGGGTAACAGGGCGTCCAGGATGCGCTCCTCTGCAGCATGGCTCGCTTGCTCGCGGACATGCTCCATGGCTGTTTCGCGGGCCTGCTTGACGGCTACGTCAGCCAGGTCCCTGATGATGGTATCGACCTCTTTGCCGACATAACCGACCTCGGTGAACTTGGTTGCTTCAACCTTGACGAACGGAGCATTGGCCAGCTTGGCCAGTCGTCTGGAAATCTCGGTCTTGCCTACACCGGTAGGGCCGATCATCAGGATATTCTTCGGCGTGATTTCACTCCTGAGTTCCTCGTTCAACTGCAATCGGCGCCAGCGGTTGCGTAACGCAATCGCCACCGCGCGTTTGGCTTCATCCTGCCCGACAATATGCTTGTTGAGCTCGGCCACAATCTGTTTTGGATTTAGTTCAGGCATATATTACTCAGTTCCATGAGTCGGTTAGTCCAGTGTTTCGATGGTCAGGTTGCTGTTGGTGTAGACGCAAATATCAGCGGCAATATGTAAGCCTTTTTCCACGATTTCGCGGGCAGACAGATCCGTATTTTCCAGTAACGCGATGGCGGCGGACTGGGCAAAGGCGCCGCCGGAGCCGATCGCCATGATGTCATTTTCGGGCTGAATCACGTCGCCATTGCCAGAGATCACCAGTGAGAATTCCTTGTCCGCGACCACCAGCATGGCCTCGAGCCTGCGCAACATGCGGTCAGTTCTCCAGTCCTTGGCCAGCTCGACTGCAGAACGCATCAGGTTGCCGCCATGGGTCTCCAGCTTGCCTTCGAAACGCTCAAACAGCGTGAATGCATCAGCGGTTCCTCCTGCGAAGCCGGCAAGCACCTGGTCATGATACAGGCGGCGTACCTTGCGGGCATTACCTTTCATGACGGTGTTGCCGAGTGACACCTGGCCATCACCACCGATCACAACCTTGTTGTCCCGGCGTACGGAAAGTATGGTTGTGCCTCTAAATTGCTCCATGAGCAGCGCATCCTGTTGAAAAGGGCCGGCGATTTTACACCAAAGCACAGCGCCCTGCCGTTTTGTGAAATGAAGTCCGGTGCTTGAAATGGGAGCGCCGGCCGCTTAAATCAAGCGCGAACCACCGGGGTTGAAAAATTCATGCTGCTGCGGCTCGCCGCAAATCTCTCCCCGGTCTACCCAGAACGCGTCGGTATGGAGAGCAATGGCAATGAATTTATACGTCCGCCAGCATAAATTCGCACGGGATAGTGCCGCACAGGCACTATCCCGGGTAAATGGGTTTCCCGCTATTTTTTCCTGGCCCGCGGATGGGCATCGTCATAGACACGGGCCAGGTGATCAAAATTGAGGTGGGTATAGATCTGGGTAGTGGATATATCAGCATGACCCAGCAGTTCCTGCACCGCGCGTAAATCACCGGAGGCCTCGAGCATATGTGATGCAAAGCTGTGCCTTAGCATATGTGGGTGAACATGCCTGGGTAGCCCTGCCTGCCGGGCTCGGTAATCAATTCTGGACGGAATAGATCTTGGAGACAGCCTTGGGCCACGATTGCTGATGAATATGGCCGGCTCATCACCCTTGAGTAATTCAATGCGTGCGCCCAGCCACTCAGTCAGCGCCTGCCTGGCCATTCTGCCGACCGGTGCTTCGCGTTGCTTGTTGCCCTTTCCGGTGACCCGGA
This sequence comes from Gammaproteobacteria bacterium, assembly GCA_041572715.1. GTDB lineage: Bacteria > Pseudomonadota > Gammaproteobacteria > JAJDYQ01 > JAJDYQ01 > JAJDYQ01. The sequence continues at coordinate 10,991 of JBFFRZ010000021.1, read as the reverse complement.
CACTACCCTCACCGAGATCAAGGTCATGCAGGTTGAGATTGGCCAGTTCGGTCAGGCGCAGGCCTGCAGAGTAGAATAATTCAAGTATGGCGCGGTCACGTTTCGCCAGTGGATCGGTTCCAGGAATATTGAGTAAATGGCTGACCTCATCTACATCCAGTGATCGCGGCAGGCGACGAGGTTTTTGTGGCGCCCGGACATCCTGGGCAGGGTTGGTTTCCAGCATACCTTCACGAATCAGGTATTTGAAAAAGTTACGAATACTCGATAGCAGGCGCTGAATGCTGCCCGCAGCCTGGCCACGTCGAAACGCAGTGGCAGCAATGTCGCGTATGTCGGCCTGGCTAAACTGCGACCAGGTGGTATATCGACGTTCTTTGCGCCATGATTCCAGTACGCGCAGGTCGCGTGCGTAGGCCCCGATGGTATTCGCCGACAGCTGACGCTCATGTCGCTGGCTATCTAGAAACTTGTTGATCTGGAGTTGAATCAGGGGTGGCTGATTCATTGTCATCTTATTTGATAAATCGTAACAGGGCAGCTGCAACCAGGTCGCCAAGCTGTTTCATGTAGAGCGTATCCATGGTGGGATTGAACCGGTGTTCGCTGGCGCTGCCGAGCGCGATGACGCCATGCAGGATACCCTTACGCAACGGAATCAGTACCGAGGAGTTGACGGCGTCAGCCTTCTCACCAAACAGTCTTTTCAGCTGCCCCGGCTGCAACCGCCCGCAGAGGGGCTCACTGGTTGGGGTGAACTCGTCCAGGGTCTGGCGTGCTGACTGGCTGGTAAGTACCCAGGCAGAGTCGATGTCTTGCAAAGGATGGTTGTTATCCGCGAACAGTCGGATGACTACATGCTCCACGCTGAAATTTTTAGCCAGTTCATCGGTCAGTTGCCGCAGGGTGGCATGGGCATCTTCCGCTGCCAGTACATCTACGGTCAGCCGGTGAATTTGTTGCAGGGTTTCATTATTGTCCTTGGCGACCTCAATAAGCGTAGCCAGCTGTTTTTCCAGTGCGGCATTTTTCTCACGCAGCAGATTGATCTGTTTTTCAACCAGCGAGATTGCGGTTCCTTTTTCATGGGGTATATAAAGCGACTGCAGGAAATCCGGGTTACGCTGGAAAAAATCCGGGTCTTCACTAAGAAACTGGATGACTTCTTCGTCTGTCAGACTGGATGGTTGTGTACTCGCCAGACTGGTTGCTGATTGTTCGGCCTGCGTCATGTTGTCATTCTAGCGTAAGGTTCACGCGGGCGCATCTTAATGATGGTGAAAGCTAGATTTCAATCTCACCTTCATACACCTCTGTTGCAGGGCCGGTCATAAGCATGCTTGAGCCTGGTCCCGGCCAGTCGATTTGCAGTTGCCCGCCTGTAAGCTCGACCGTGACAGAGTCGGCAAGCATGCCCCACTGATGACCCAGCGCAACTGCAGCGCAGGCCCCGGTGCCACAGGCGAGCGTTTCACCGGCACCACGTTCGTAGACTCGCAGGCGTACATGCCGATCATCCACGATTTGCAGGAACCCGGCATTGACCCGATTGGGGAAGTCCGGGTGTGATTGCAATGCTGGTCCCAGGGTGGTTACCGGTGCGGTGTCAATGTCATCAACCAGCATTACCGCGTGCGGGTTGCCCATGGAGGCCACGCCAACCGTAATCGTCTGCCCGTCAACGGCCAGCTGATATTTAGCCCGCTGTGAATCAGCGTTAAAAGGGAGGGAGGCCGGGGTAAAGTCAGGCTCACCCATGTCCACCTGCACTCGACCATCGTTCATGATGTTTAGCTGGAGGATACCGCTGGCCGTGCTGACCGGTATGGAGTCCTTGTACGATAACCCATGATTGCGTACAAAACGGGCAAAACAACGGGCACCATTGCCGCAGTGTTCCACCTCTCCCCCGTCGGCATTAAATATACGATAGTGGAAATCCACATCATCGCGGTCCGCGGCTTCTACCAAGAGCAGCTGGTCGAATCCAATACCGAAATGACGGTCGGACCAGCGTTTGATCTGCCCGGCATTGAGCTCAATGCCCTGGTTGATTGCATCTATGACCATGAAGTCATTGCCCAGGCCATGCATTTTGGTGAATCGTAATGGCATGCGATATGGTCGCCGCATGCCCGCCGCGTTGCAAGCTTTAACACATGCCGGCGATAACGTTGATCAGGTCTCTCGGTTGAAGCGGTTCAGTGGAGGCTTTGACGACATTGGACCAGCAGGGAATCCAGTCGGGATGTGATTGTTATCAACGCACAAGGATACCGCTGATCAATACATGCCTGTCGCTGGTTAATTCCGTGATCAGGCCGGTTAGCCCGGACTCCTGTAACTGGGATGTAATTTCAGCCGGGCTGAAGGCCGCCAGTAGTGAATGGTAAAAATCCGTTTTCAGCACATCAGGTTCGTTTGCCGCATAGGTTTCTACAATATGCGCGGCCTGCTGTTCAGTCTGCGGACGATATAAATCCATGACATGAATAATGCATCCTGCCTTGCCGCATCGCCTTATGGTTTGCCACAGAACTTCGGGTGCATGCAGATGGTGCAACAGGCTATTGGAAGTAATCACATCAAAGCAGTGTTGAGGCAGGCTGCCGCTTGGCAACCGGTGTTGTTCAAATGTTACCCGGTGCGCTAAATCACGCCTATTTTGCAACTGTCGTGCGTATTCCAGCATCGGCGCGGATCCGTCAATGCCGGTAATGTGCAGCTCGGGGAACTGCTGTGCCAGGCGAAAGCAGATATCGCCTGGCCCGCAACCCAGGTCAAGACAGGATCCGCTCAGGTGATTGCCGTGATGTTGCTTCAGTAATTCAACGAAATGCGAATTGGGTTCGGAAAAATCGGCCTCTGCGTATGCCAGAACCTGCCGGGCGTCATCCATCAATTCGGGTTCAACAACACGCTGCATAAAGATCAGTCAGGTGGTAACAGTTGTTCGCCCGCCATTAACTGTTCGATGGTTTCGCGTGAGCGGATGGTGTGTACCCGATCCTGATCTATCAGCAGTTCTGCCGCGCGCGGCCTGCTGTTGTATTGCGAGGACATTGAAAAACCGTAGGCACCGGCCGAACGGATACATAGCAGGTCACCGGCCTCGATAGCCAGCTCCCGTTCTTTTCCCAGAAAGTCGCCGGTTTCACAGATCGGACCAACAATATCCCAGCAGTTGGCCGGCAGATCCTTGCTTTCCACCGCTTCGATGGCCTGCCAGGCCTGGTAGAGCGCGGGTCGCATCAGGTCATTCATGGCGGCATCGACGATGGCAAAGTTTTTTTCATCCCCGTGTTTCAGGTACTCGATGGTTGTGAGCAATATCCCGGCATTACCCATAATGGCTCGCCCGGGTTCGAGAATGATTTCGTAAGGGGTGTCTTTAAGGTGTTGCAGCAGAGCGCTTGAATAATCCGCCGGCAGAGGCGGGGTTTCATGCTGGTAATGGATACCCAGGCCGCCGCCCAGGTCGAGGTGCCTGAGTGTGATCCCCTCGGACTCAAGCCGGTCTGTCAGTAGCAGCACGCGCTGTAACGCATCAACAAAAGGTGATAGCTCGGTTAACTGTGAGCCGATGTGGCAGTCCACGCCGACGATATCCACCGCGGACATGTCGGCGGCACGCAGGTAGGTATTGAGCGCGGTTTCGATATTGACGCCGAACTTGTTGGCCTTGAGACCTGTCGATATGTAGGGGTGAGTTTTCGCGTCTACGTCCGGGTTGACCCGGATGGAGATTGGAGCGCTCGCATTGTGTGCACGGGCGACTTCGTTGATACGGTCCAGTTCGGCGTCAGACTCTATATTAAAGCAGCGGATGCCCGCTTCGAGCGCGCGCTCGATTTCATCAACCCGCTTGCCAACCCCAGAGAACACCGTTTTGCCCGGGTCACCGCCTGCCCGCAGCACACGCTCCAGTTCACCCGCGGAGACAATATCAAATCCCGAACCCATTCTGGCCATCAGGTTCAGGATGGCCAGATTGGAGTTAGCCTTGACCGCGTAGCAGATGAGGTGCGGATGCCCCTGCAGGGCGTCATCAAACGCGTGCCAATGCCGCTCTATGGTGGCGCGTGAATAGACGTAGGCGGGTGTGCCGTACTGATTTGCTATATCAACCAGGGATACCTGTTCGGCGTGCAATACCCCATCGATACGGCTGAAATAATCCATTATTGAACGGCTACTTTTCAGGCTCTTGCATGGTCGGTGGTGGCGCGGTTTCGGTTTGATAGAGATCGCCTTTTTGCCCGCAGCCCGCCAGGGTGATCAAACCCAGAAGCAGCAATAATCGGATAGGTGTTTTCATGGTAAGCTCTCCTTTTAACCTGCATATTGCCCGACAATCAGCTCCTCGTTTTCACGCGAGCACTCGATGTGCAGCGAGAACGGGGAAAGGTCTTCGAACTCCTGCGTGATGATCCAGATCTGATCCAGATGCTTGTCCACTTTTGGTAAGGCCGCGAGGGAAGCGCGGATACGCTCCCGGTCAAAAAAGGCAAATGGCTCGTCAAGGATAATAAACTGCCTGCTTTGTTCAACCGCTTCGATCAGTGCCTTGGACATCGCCAGGCGTACGGCCAGCAGCATTTGGCGCTGGGTGCCACTGGAAAATTCTTCCAGCTCACCAAAATCATTTTTTTCCTGGGAAAAAACCCTTACCCCGAGATCATCACCAATCTGCATCTGCTTGTACCGGTTATCGGTTAGTTTGGGCATGACCTTGCCGGTGTACTTGCTTAAAACCTGGTTGAAACGGCTATAGATGTTGCGGCAGGTCTCCTGCAGCAGGTACATGGCCAGCTTCAGTGTTTCAATATGCTCTTCATGACGGCTGGTTTGCGTGGCCAGCGTATCGACCTGGTCACGTAACTGCTGGATTTCCAGCTCTCGCTGACGCAGTTCTTCCTTTTCATGATTGAGCTCTACAATGCGTTCACCTGATTCCTCGATGATGCGCTGGTGGCGACCGATTTCGGTTGCTATGGATTCACGAAGATCACCGACGCTGTTCATGCAGTCATTGAGCATATCCAGTAACTTGTCCTGTTCCGTTGCCAGCGATAGCTGATTCACAAACGGCTGGCCCATTCCCTGGGTATAGGTTTTGAGTAATTGTGAAATGCCCTCGTTGTTCAGTTTTTCCAGACCCTCAACCACCTGGTTGAAAGGCATTACATCTGCTTCATCGATGAGTTTTGCCCTGGCCCTGATATCGTCGAGGCGGTCCTGTAGCCTGGATTCCTGCTGCTTGAGCAGTCGTATTCGGCGACTGAGCGTCATGGAAATAAATATCATGATCGCAGCGAATACGCCAAAGCCGATGGCTGCCATTTGCAACAGGGAATTTCGCTTGTCGGACCAGCCACCGAAGATATCGGTCAATATGCCCATGTACCAGCCAGCGGTATGTGAGTCGGCATTAAAGCCAAGCTGCCACCAGCCAAGCAGACTGAATAGTGCGAGCACCACGGAGGCGAATATCAGCAGCTGTGCGCCGGCATTTTTCACGCGATTTGAGCTGATACTGCGACTGATTTCACGATGCTGTACCGGCAGGGGCTTTTCAGTATTCAGCTCGCTATTGTCCACGCTGGTCTCCCCCAGCAGTGTGGCTAGCTGGACCCGATACGAGTCCATGCGGTCCTGCACATCTTCAAACGCATCCAGGCGATCGCCGAGCTCCTTGACGAACAGGCTTAGATCACTGTGTTCCGTACACAGGTCGCTATCGGTTTCTATCTGGCTGCACGAGTCCCGCATGACGTTCATTTGCTCATCGAGAGCGTCGATCATCTCTCCCCAGCGTTTGAGAGAGGTATCCAGTCCGGTGGTTGCGAGCGCCTTGCCAACCTGCTGAACTTTAGGACAGCCGGCCTGGATATCGTCGGCCGCCTTATCCAGCTGGACCACAGCGGCCTCGGTTTCCCGGATGCGGTCATTGCAGGCGCGACGTTCCTGCTCGATGCTCTCCAGGGTATGTTCGGAGATATCGAGTTTGTCGATCTGTTTCAGCAGACCTTCAACTTCGATTCCGATATCGGCGATCCGATCGCGCTCGGATTCAACATCATTTTCAAGGTCCTTCAGTACTTCTTCCAGGTCGGTAGCGCCCGCAATTGCCTTGATGGTATCGCTTTGCGAATGTGGGGTAGAGATTTCTCTCTGCGCAAGATACAGCGCATCCAGGTATTGCTGAAAATCAAAGCCGCATGCTTCATAAACCGCTTCCTCTACAGAATGCGGTCCGGTAACGAAAGGTTCATCCTCTCCATCCTTGAACATCTGCGCGGCATGTGTGCCCTTGTAATCAAGCGAGCGCTCAATACGGTACACCTGTTCATTGCTGACGAACTGTAATTCAACCTGGCAGCTGGTTTCGTTCCAGCGGATGATTTTCTGCAGACGGTCTTCAGGCACGGAAAAGGTCCGGCCAAACAGGGCGAAACAGATGGTTTCTACGACTGCGGTCTTGCCGGATTCATTGCGCCCGGAAATGGCGATGAGCCCCTTGTCTGGCAGATCATTGAGTACCAGGTGGGCATACTTCAGGACATTCTGTGCACGGACGTTCTGGATAATCATGAGCCATGGCCCCGTTTTTCCAGGCGTCTGAGAACCAGTTCGACCGCCTTGTCGAACTGTTCTTCATTGAACTCATGATCTGCGCTGCTTTTACGGGTTTTTTCTTCCTTGATAAATTCCTTGAATTCATCAAGGGCACTGCGGCGCATGAAACGCTGCTTGACCCCAAGCCATGACAGAATCGACATGTTTCTACTCCCTCAGATATTGCCGCTTCGCGAATGAACCGCGCATTCTACACGTTAAAACACAGACTGATAATCATCCAGTCTGTAACACTGGAGGATTACGGGGTGATACTTTGCCCGGTACGCGCGGTACAATGATTCAACCCAGTAGAATGGATTGTCATGCGCCTACAACAAAGCATCTTCCTGTGGATAGCCGTCAGTGCCATCCTGCCCCTGACCCTGGTGATTCTTGCGCTCACGGTGTATGGCGAGCGTCTCTACCGGCAGCAGGTTACCCAGGAAATCAACGCCAGCCTGGGTAATGTGATCACCGACATCGAGCGCAACCTGGCTTACGAGAGGAGTATCGTGCTGCGAATTGTCTCGTCATCTGCGGTACAGAAGTACCTGCCGGTACTTGATGTGGCTCGCGATGGGGAGATGCATCCGGACTTCAACGCGAAAACAGACAGGCTGAATCGTTTTCTGCTTTCATTCAACGATATCCTCCTCGGACAGGGGACCTTCAGGGTACTTGACCTTAAAGGCAACACCCTGGTGAAGGTAGGGTTTGGACGTATTACGCCAGCCTCATTCGATGGGTTCGAGAACTTTCCTTTCGCCGAGCAGGAACAGGTCGTCATCAGCGGGGCGCTGAAGGCCCAGATGGATGAAATCAAAAGCTCTGAAGTCAATTTTTTATCGCTGCTACCGGACAATCGTGACAAACCGATGCTCGATGGTGTGGTGCCATTAATTTACCGGGGCGAGCGGGTTGGGTACCTGGTCAGTAGCCTGCTCGGGCTGCAACTCGATTACATTTTGCAGCTGGCGCCGCGACCTTATCAGGGAAAACTCAGCGTCATCGAGGTCATCCCCGATGCGCCGGCACGGCATGGCAGAATGCTGTATGACGATTCGCGGTCGGTGCTCTTTAGCGATGGCGCAAGAAAAGACCATTACATATCATCAGCATTGTTGGCCGAGATTCAGGAAGGCGCCGAGGGTGTGGTTGTCAACCGGGACGCTGGGTCGACGATTTATTACGCAGAATCATTTCCCTACCCCGATCGGCTGTTGAACTGGGTGGTCGCCATTGAAGTTGATGACGGGATTGTCGCCAGGCCCTTTCAGAGGCTGCGCTGGGGTATCCTTATTTTTGCCCTGGTGATGCTGGCCCTGGGCATCCTCGGAGCGCAGTTTGCTGCCGGAAAAATTGTTCGGCCGCTGGCGCTGCTGGTAGAAAATTTTCGTGCGATTTCTACAGGCAAACACACGCGAAGCCTGCCCCTGCAGAAAACTGAAGAGTTGAACGAACTCAGTCAGGCCTTTAATGAAATGCAGCAAAACCTGGGGACGGCTGAAAGCGAAAGGGACCAGGCGCGAGACATGATGCTGCAAAATGCCAAGCTGGCCAGTATTGGCCAGCTGGCCGCAGGTATCGGCCATGAGCTGAATAACCCGCTGAATAATATTCTTTCCTATGCCAGCCTGATCGAGCGTGAAGCAGACTCGGACACTGGGGCCGTACATCTGGACATTGAGGCGCTCCGTGGTGAAGCTGAACGCGCCAGCAAAATCGTACAGGGTATCCTGGGTTTTTCCCGCCAGATGCCAGCGACATTCGCCCGGTTTTCTGTGCAGGTCTGGTTACAGCAATCCATTGAACTGGTGCAGGCGACCGCAATGAAAAGATCAGTGAAGATAAATCTGCACATGGCAAAAGACTACGAAGTCATCGCGGACCGTGGATTGTTACAACAGGCAATCATCAACCTGCTGATCAACGCGATCCAGGCCAGTCCCGTGGGTGCGGAGGTAAATGTCTGTGCCACGCAGGATGGTGATCACCATACCGTCACCGTGGAAGATAGTGGCACCGGGGTAGACGATGAAACCATTGACCGATTATTCGAGCCGTTTTTTACGACCAAGGATGTTGGGGAAGGCAGCGGACTCGGGTTGTCTATCACGCTGGGTATCGTCGAACAACATCATGGCGCGCTGCAGTTGCAAAACCGTTACGATGAGCATAACGAGGTGAAAGGTGTACGAGCGACGATGGCACTGCCCGTCGTTGTTAGTGAGGAGTCTGATGACTGACGATCATGTAAACGTACTTTTTGTCGATGATGATGACAAGGCGGGAGCGCTGTTCCTGCGGTTTTGCACGGACGTGGCGTTCGCGCCGCATGTTTTCCAGCAGCCGGAGAAGGCGCTGGAGTTCTTCCAGCAGCATGGCGCTGCGGTCGTGGTTACCGACCTGAGTATGCCGGGTATGGATGGTCTGCAGCTGATGGAGGAAGTGCAGGGTATTGATCCGGACGTATCCATGATCATGATCTCGGGGTACGCCACGGTAGACAGCGCGATCAAGGCTATGAAGCTGGGGGCAGTGGATTTTCTCAGCAAGCCTTACGACATGGACAACCTCATCGGGACAATTGAACGCTGTATTCGTACCGGCGCATTGCGGCGAGAAAATCGTCTGCTCAAACGGCAGTTGAGCCATACCCGTGAATACCTGGGTATGGTGGGTAAATCAGAAGCCCTGAAAGAAGTGCAGAGTGTCATTGAAAAGATCGCAGATATCCGCTGCCATGTCATTATCGAGGGGGAGTCAGGGACAGGTAAGGAACTGGTAGCGCGGGCAATACACGAACACTCCCAGGATTCGGATAAGCCTTTCGTCGTCATCGACTGTGGCGCAATGACCGAATCGCTACTGGAAAGTGAGTTGTTTGGTCATGAGAAAGGCGCTTTTACGGGCGCCGCCCATAGCAAGAAAGGTTTACTGGAAACCGCTTCCGGCGGCACGGTCTTTCTGGACGAGATCTGCAACATATCCGATGCCATGCAGGTGAAACTCCTGCGCGTGGTGCAGGAGGGGCAGCTTACCCGACTGGGTAGCGTGCAGCCCATAGAGGTGGATTTGCGCTTCGTGGCGGCCACTAACCAGAACCTGGAACAGATGATACGGGAGGGCCGATTCCGCGAGGACCTGTATCATCGCCTGAATGTAATCAAGATTGCCATGCCGCCATTGCGCAAACGGCCAGAAGACATTCCCTTGCTGGTGCAGAACTTTATCAAGGAGTACTCTAAGCGTTATTCCCGAAATGTATCCTCATTTGATGCCGCATCGATGCAGCGGCTATACGACTATGACTGGCCAGGCAATATACGTGAGCTGAAAAATGTCATTGAGCGGCATGTAGCGCTCGCCGATCATGAACCGATGACCCTTGAAGAACTGGGCAAGGCTGGCGAACCCCGATCAACACAGGAACCAGACAGCGGCGACTGGCCCAGCCTGAAGGAACTGGAAAATCGTTACATTCAGAAAGTGCTGGCGCATACCCATGGAAACCGGGAGCAGGCCGCAGAAATGCTCGGCATCAACAAGTCCACCTTGTGGAGGAAGCTCAAGTAGCAGTGCAAATTGCAAAATGCAATCCCAATTGATGCTTGTTTAGGTTGTAAAATGCAATGCAGTCCCATTACGCTAGCAATGAATCGTTCTAACCTGCTGATTTTAATGTATATAATAAAGTTGGCATTGTCATTGCATGTATCTGCTTGAACACGTTAGTTCTAAACCATTAACTCACATAAAATCGGAGTTCGTACCAATGACAATGAAACGTAGAATGTTTCTGAAAGGCTCCCTGGCTGCCGGCACCGTAGGTGTTGCAGTTGGCGCTGGCCTTCTAACCCCTAGCAGTGTACTGGCTGCATGGCCTAAAGCGGCAATGGAAGCCAGGTCTGTTGAAGATGCACTTAAAGCAGCCGGCATGGCTGGTCCTACTGAAAGCGGCGACATCAAGATCAAGGCCCCTGACATCGCTGAAAACGGCGCAGTTGTTCCTGTAACCATCTCAACCAGCCTCTCTGGCGTGACCAATATCGGTCTGGTTGTTGCGAAGAACGGTACCCCGCTGACTTCCACCTATGATCTGGGTAAAGGTGCACAACCTTACGTTTCTACCCGTATCAAAATGGGTAAGACCAGCGATGTAATCGCAGTAGTTAAGGCTGGCGGCAAAGTAATGTCTGCCAAGAAAGAAGTGAAAGTAACCATCGGTGGTTGCGGCGGTTAATCCCGGCCTGACTCACTCAGATTAAAATATACACAGGAGCTAAAAATGGCTAAGAAGTCACTTAAAGTTAAGGCCAAGGCGAAAGGCAGTGAAGTCACCGTCAAGGCCCTGATCAGTCACCCAATGG
>JBFFRZ010000020.1:0-16489 GCA_041572715.1 Gammaproteobacteria bacterium | reverse complement strand
CCTGGTGAAAGGCATTCACCAGGGGTTTTTTTTGCAGCAGGTTGCCGATTCTATCCCGGTTTCTTCACTAGTTTCGCACTTGTACTCAAGGCGTTCGATTATGAGCACCACTTCACAGATTGGATAAATATCTGTCTTAAAAACAATGCCCTAAGACCTTTGTCCGATGTGTAAACACTGTTCAGGACCTAAGTATATTAATAGGAAAGAGGTAAATATGAACGGACAGCGAGGTGAGAGCAATGGACATTCTAAGCACAGTAATCGCGACAGTCGTAAGTGCCAGGGGTGTCGTAGAAGTTCGCACTGCCAATGGTCTGACAAGAACTGTTAGTGCCGGCGATCAGTTGCAAGCAAACGATACCCTGGTTACGGGTGCCGGCGCACAAGTTGAAATCGAATTGATGAACGGTGAAAAGCTCGTAATCAACGAGCCGACAGAAGTATTACTCGATGAATCTACCTATGGTGGATCAGAGTTAGCTGACACAGAGGTTGACCCGGGTGTTCTTGAGCAGATTCAACAATCTCTCGAGGAGGTTGATCTTGCAGATCTGGATGCTACCGCAGCAGGACCTGCTGCCGGTGGTGCTTTAGGTGGTGGTCTGGGTGCTTTCCCGGTTTATGGTCGTCATGGACTTGAAGGCGCTACAGATAGCCAGGGCACGCCGTTTGGCATCGGTCAGCACGATATACCCGAGCATGAGGGTGCCGATGAAGAAGAGGAGGGCCTGGATGCACAAGGTGCTGAAGGTTTCACAGCTGTAGAGACTGAGGAACCGGAAGAACCGGAAGAACCGGAAGAACCGGAAGAACCGGAAGAACCGGAAGAACCGGTAATCCCCGAAGAGCCTGAAGAGCCTGAAGAGCCTGAAGAGCCTGAAGAGCCTGGTGATATGGATCACGGCATCTCTAATGTATTGATGCTGTTTGAAGGTGACGATGACGAAATCATCACCGTCAAGATCGATGACTACAGTGGTGACGTTAAAGATCCTACTGACCCAGCACAGTATATTGACGAGATCGCCGAGCAGGTTGATGGCGAATTCATTGCCTACTACATCAAGGCATCAACAGACTTTTATGATGCCGAGGGTAATGTGGTTACCGATCAGGTCGACGAGCTTGGCTTGAGTGATTACATCGTCGGAGGCGGCACTTTCGGTGGTAAGAGCATTGATTACAGTTTCGACCATAACGAGTTAACCGGTGGAACCAATGATCAGTACGTTTCCTACGATAACGCTGAAAGTGAAGATCATGATTCATCTGCTATTTTTGAGCAGATCCGTGGTTTCCGCTTCGATGAAGATTCACTTGATCTGGGAGACATGTTGGATACCGAAGGCGATGCTGCTCAGTTGCTGAACAACTACATCGATCTGGTGGTTCAGGGCAACAAGGTTACCTTGAGTATCGATAGTGGAGGCGCAGCTGAAAGTGGCGCATTCGAAGCCGACCATGTTATTGAACTTGATATTGCCGGTGGCGGTATCCAAGGCATGGATGAAGCAACGATTCTTGATCATCTGATTAATCCAGGTGGTTATGATGATGTGAGTGGATTCTAGAAGTTGGTGATTGCCCCATGACCGATAAAAGGTCATGGGGTTTTCTTTTTGTTTGCGGCAGGGGTTTGTACTTATTTTAGTAATTATTTTTACGCCTCCGTCGGGGGTCTTATTGCAAAATCCGTCCATGGACTTTGCCCTTCGGACTAGCCTTCGGCTGTCCTGATTTGCTCCATTCAAATCAGTCTTTCAAAAGAAAATGGACGAAAAGAAACTTTTCCCAATGACTTGTCCGCTGCGCAGATACACTCACCGTTCATACAAGCGGCGCGCCGGGAAAACGGAACGTCGTGTTCCGATTTCCCTAAAATCGATGTCTGATGTGCATAGACGCACGAATGTCGCGATGACAGGATGTCATTGAGCGACCATGTCGATTTTGTCCTGCCTTTATTTCACGACTCGTCGAGTCATAAGGGTGTGAATGCTTCACTAAACTTTATCTTCAGGATCATTCCCCCTTATGTCCCAGCGAGCATGGTTTATGGATCCGGGCAAACAGGCAGGAGCCTGTTTAGACAAAGTGCGGCAGGACGCCGCTTTTGTCGGCCCGAGATCTATAAGCCACGCGCAGAGGACCCGTGAAGCGGGTGGGGCATTGGGGTGGCCTTCTCTTTGGTAACTTTCTCTTGGCCACGCAAGAGAAAGTTACTTGCGCCGAAGGCGTGAAAAAATAGAAATCTTAAGAAGAGGGTGTGCGAGATAAAAGAAATCCTGAATTCAGGTTTCTAAATATGAAATTAATGAGTCACACTCACCATGATGCGATTGAAGCGTCATTCCCGTGTAAACGGGAATCCATGAATTTTTAAGTGGCATAACCAGTCGTTGCTGGATACCCGCGTTCGCGGGTATGACGCCAGGTGGAGCGAGTGACCAGGGGTAAGAATGATAAGGGGTAAGTTGTCTGGCCGGCAGCTGAACCTAGTGCGTCGCACTAAGCATAATCGCCAGCGCTACACGGTCCTTGATATTTAGCTTCTCAAAAACCCGCGTCAGGTGGGTTTTCACCGTTCGCTCACTGATGCCCAGATTCGTCGCGATCTGCTTGTTGCTCATGCCTTTGCTGACTGCCATGGCGACATCACGTTCCCTTGAGGTCAGGTCATCCAGCGCATGTTGCGGCGTCATGCTTTGTGCCGGATTCAGGCGGGCCAGTTCCAGTGCCTTGGATAACAGGTCAGGCGCAAACCAGGTTTGTCCTTCAGTAAGGTGGCGCAGCATGGTGTGATAATGAATATCGGCCATGTAGGAGTTGAAGTAGGCACGTATGCCATACTGCGACAGGGTGAGCATTTCTCTCAGCTCCGGTTTGTCTGCGGCAACCCCAACAATCACTTTCGGCTCACCGGTCTGTTTCTGGTCTGTGAGCAGGTTGGTCAGGCTTTCCTTGCAGGAAGAAAGATGGGCCAGCAGGATCTGATTTTCCTTTTCGCGCGCCCGGGTATGGAGGTCATCCCTGGAATGGATGACGTGCAGCGTGTGTTCGTCCCCAAAGGCGTCATTAATATGGCGCTCAAATGAGTACGACCTGGACAATATGAGAATATCCATCGCTTATCCTTCGCTCAAAGAGCGCTGCAGTCCTCTGCGAATCGGTTTGAATATATATTGAAGTATAGTTTTTTTGTCGGTCAATATGTCGGCTTCTACGGTCATGCCGACGCCAATGGGCAACGGGTTGTCATCGGAGCCTAAAGAAGGTTTGTCCGGCCTGATACGCACGACGAAGAAGCTTTCGCCTTCCTCAGTGGTTATGGTATCCGCGCTAATGAACACAACCTTGCCGCCGAGGCTGCCATGGATCGCAAAGTCATAGGCAGAGAATTTAAGCCGGGCTTCCTGCTGGACGCTTAAATCTGCAATATCGGCGGGTTTGATCTTTACTTCAACCAGCAGTGAATCCTCGAAGGGCACGATCTCAAGAATCGGGTTGCCGGCTGGGATCACGCCGCCCACGGTATTGACATGCATACGGGTTACCGTGCCTTTTACCGGGGAGCGCAGCATGGTCCTGCGGACCTTGTCCTTGATTGCGCTTTGAGTTTCCGCGATCCGGGAAGCTTCGCCCACCGCTTCATTCAGTTCTTTCTTCGCCTTGTTACGAAAATCGAGTTGTCCCTGAGCAATTTTTCGCTTGGCCTCTTCAATGGTCGATTCAATTCTGGGAAGCGACAGGTTGATCGCGTCCAGTTCTCCCTCGGTTTCAACTTCCTGTTGCTGTACTTTGAGGAATTCGATTTCACTCACCAGTTTTCTTTTCAGCAGGGGTTTTTTCAGTTGAATCTCTTCACGAATCAGTGCGAGGGTGCGGTTCAGATGTTTGCGCCGACCCTTGGCCTCCAACAGTTCATTTTCGTTCTGACTGAGTTGTTCCTGCAGAATCTGCACTGTCTGTTCCAGTTGTTGCAGGTTGCTTTCGTACAGACTTTTCTCCGATCTCATGATATCGGGGGCCTGTTTGGCGACCAGTTCGTCTTCCTTGAAGGGCAGGTCATTGGACTCTGCCGTCAGTCTGGCGATCTTGGCCCTGAGTTCCAGGTATTGCAGCTGGTTCTCTTCGTAGGAACTGGCAAATGCGATATCACTGATCTTGATCAGCGGCTGATTGATGTCAACGATATCGCCTTCACGCACCAGGATCTCCGAAACGATGCCGCCTTCCAGACTTTGAACCACCTGCAGTTGTTGTGACGGGATTACCTTACCGTTCCCTCGAACTACAATATCGATTTCGGCGAAGCTCATCCAGATGATGGCGCTGACGATGGCCAGGGTCATGATGATTAGTATGATTACCAGGTAGCGGGGCGAGCGTTGTACTACAGCCGCAGACAGGCTGCGCATGTACGCCAGATCAGGGTCGTCGCAGTCACCGTCGGCGCGAATCTGCTTTCTCGCCGAATTGATTTCGTTAACGGTCTCCGACACCTTGTTAAACATTGGTGCGTTCCTTCAGTTTATCGATCACGTCTTCTTTCGGGCCGTCCATCAGGACACGACCGTTATCGATCACGACCAGCCGTTCAATCAGGTCCAGCATTGCCGTTTTGTGGGTCGTCATGATGAATGTTTTGTCCCGGGTGTGATCGAACAGCCGTTTGCGGATGATGGATTCGGTGGTGTTGTCCATGCTGTTGGTCGGTTCATCCAGGATAATGATGGGTTCATCCAGCAGCAGGGTTCTCGCAAGGGCAATACACTGTCTTTGCCCGCCTGAAAGCAGCAGGCCACGTTCACCGATGATGGTGTCGAAGCCCTTGGGCAACAGGTTGACGAACAGGTCGACACCTGCAATGTGTGCTGCCTTGAGTATTTGTTCATCATCCGCCTGCGGGTCTTTTAATACGATGTTGTCGCGGATGGTGCCCTGCATGAGTTCAACATCCTGCGAGAGGTAGGCAATACTGCGCCTCAGGTCGGCAGGGTCGATTTGATTGATATCAATGTCATCAATTGTGAGTGAACCACTGGTGACCGGATACAGACCCATGATCAGGCTGTTGAGCGTGGTTTTGCCTGAGCCGACCCGTCCGATGATGCCAACATGTTCGCCGGGGGTGATTTTCAGGCTAAAACCGGCCAGTGCCGAGGTTTCGGTTTCAGGATAGTTGAAACTGACATTCTTGAATTGAATATCACCGCCAAACACGGGGCGGCGAACAAACGCCTTGCCTTCGGGACGTTCAACCCCCAGAGCCATGAGCTGATTCAGTGAGTCATAGGCGGTTTTGGTTTGCTGGTAGTTGATAATAAGCGAGGCTAGCTGTGAAACCGGTGCAATGGCGCGTGATCCCAGGATGACACAGGCGATCAGGCCGCCCATCGTAAGATCGAGTTCAATGATCTGGTAAAAGCCAGCGATAACGATGCCGACCATGTTCATCTGTACCAGCAGGTTGGTAACAACCGAAATCGAGCTGGAAAGCTTGCGTGAAGTCAGTGAATGCGTAGCAATGTCACCAGTTGCTTCTTCCCAGTTCCATTGCTGGTTTTGTGCGGCACCGAGCGTCTTGATAGTTTTCACCGAGCTCAGGCTTTCTACCAGCATGGAATGCTTGTGGGCCGATGCGGCAAAGACTTTTTCCACGCTTTCCCTCAATGGCTTGATCAAAAGTATGGCGTGGATGAGCAGCAGCGTCATCGCGATGATGGGTATCAGCACCACGGGAGGACTGATATAGGCGATGACAAACAAAAACAGCAGTGAAAAGGGCAGGTCGACCAGCGCGAGTATGGTCGAGGCGGTCAGGAAACTTCTGACGCTTTCGAACTGGGTCAGGCGATTGGCAAAGGCACCCACGCTCTTTGGCCATTGGTCCATTTTCAGGTTCAGCACCTGCTCGTAGATAATGGACGACATGATGATGTCGGATTTTTTACCGGCGATTTCCAGCAGATGATTTCGAATAAAGCGTAAGGTGGTATCAAACAGGTAAATGATCGCCACCCCGAGCGCCAGTACCCAGAGAGTCTCCTGCGCATTGTTTGGAATGACCCGGTCGTATACGTTCATGGTGAACAACGGTGTCGCCAGAACAAACAGGTTGACCAGCACGGATGCCAGGATCACGCTGCCATAGATGCCGGTTGAACGTGCCAGCGTTCCCCAGAACCAGTGCCCCTTGCGGATACCGCCGAGCTGCTGTTCTCGAAGGTCGGTTTTCTGGTATTCACGTTTCAGCAGAAAGGCAAAGCCCAGGTACTGTTCCTTCAGTTTGTCGAGGCTGATCCATTCCTGCCCTTCAGCAACTTCTGGCAGGATGATTTTTGCCTTGCCGCGATCATGGTCGATCTCTTCCAGAATGCAGGCATTGCGATCCTTCAGGACCAGTATGCAGGGCAGCAGCAGTTGCGGAATATCTTCCAGGGGCCGCCTGGTAAGCCGCGATGCAAAGCCGGCACGCTTGGCTACCCGGGAAAACAGCCCCTTGCTGCTGTCCAGCGCGAATAATTCAGGCCCGGTAGCGCCGCTCTTGACCGGCAGGCCGGCAATAAGCGCCTCAATTGAAATGGGGCGACCATACCGTTTGGTAAAGATCGCAATGCATTCCAGCAGAGGATCGTAATGATGTGGGGCTGACGTCACTTCAGCTCCTCTGGTTTGCCAATGAAGTAACCCTGGACTGCATCAACACCGGCTTCCACCATGGTGTCGAGTTCTTCCTGCGAATCGATGCCGACCGCGATCAGGCGGATGCCCAGACCGGACGTCAGGCTGCGCAGGTTCTGCATGCCGGCTGAGCCGGCTTCACCTACCATGTCCATGAGCGTGCGCGTATTCACCTTGACATAATTTGGCAGCAAGGCCTGCAGCATATCCATGTTCAGACTGAGATCCATGTTGTCGATACCGAAGGTGCAGCCGATGAGCTTGATGCGGTCTGCAATCGCTTCAGCAGCCTGCGGATGCTGTGTAATGGTGAAGTGGCTGGCTTCGATCTGAATCTTGATGTTGGCCGCAACGGCTTCTTTCATGAACTGCTCCAGTTTTGCTAACGCATGGGCGTCGGTAAAGAACATGGATGATATATTGATTGCGATTGGTGTTTCAGGATTTTGTTTGCCCACTTCAAGCGCAATGCGTAATACCTCAACCTCAATCGAGAAATCGATGCCGAGTACGTTGGCAACCGGCATGAATACGCCGGCCGGGATCAGCTGCCCTTGTTCATCTCTCAGGCGTACAAAGACTTCGATATGATCGAGTTCGGAATCACGGTTATTGGCAGGCTGACCAGCAAGGAAGAAATGATGTTTCTGCAGCGACTCCTCAAGCCAGTGATGCCATTCCATTTTGCCCTGGGGTAATGAGAGGTCACTTTTGATCTCATGGAAAATCTTGTACTCACCGGATACTTTTGCCTGGGTGAGGGCAAAGTCAGCGGCGGACAGGACGTTGCCCGTGGTGGAGTCGGCAGTAATTGCGGATAGGCCAGCATACAGCCAGGTGATGTCCTGAATCTGTTCATCCACCGTGAGTGCCTTGAATGCATCAAATACCTTTTGTGTACGGATTTCGACCGTGCCGACATCGCCCTGCAGGTACATGGAAAATTCAGAATCACTCATTCGGGCGCAATACTTGCGTGCCTGCTTGCCGACGACATCTTCCATCATGCGTGCCAGTTCAACCACCAGCCGGTCTGATCGTTTGTAGCCGATCTGTTCTTTGACTTTGGCAAAATCATGAATCGCCATGACCACCAGAAAACCTTCTGCACTGCTTTCGTTATTACAGATCTCGTCGAGTTCATCGAGCATATGCTTGCGGTTACCCAGCCCGGTCAGTGCATCCCGATACAGCTGGGTATGGTAGCGGTTGAGTGATTCCACCTGTTCGTTGAATACGGTCTGCACCCGGTTGACCATGCGATTCATGGCGAGGACCACGCTTTTCAGTTCGACCGTTCTGGGCGTGTGCTCGTTCTGGATAAAACGGTTTTCGCCAATTGCATCGGCCTGTTTTTTGATGAACTTCAATGGCCGCAGTATCAGGTGGAGCAGTATCCAAAGCACGATCAGGCCGGAAACTGCAAGTACCGCGAACCAGATCATGACGCCTTTCAGGTTTTTGTATAAACCGGAATAGGCATAACCCGGATGCAGGGTGAGTCGCAGTGTGCCATAGGGGATCCAGTTGGCCATGATATCGGTTTCACCGGTTGCGATATCGATATCGGCAAGTTCGATAAACCAGCCTGGTACACCCTGAATGGCAACAGCCTGTTCCTTTACGTGCATCTGTTCGCCGGTCGGCGATACCATTTCAATCTTGGTCAGGTAACCACTGTCGAAGATGACATTGAACAGGGTTTCGATATAGGCCGGGTCAGTACCCTGTTCGGAATTCGCAATGGAAACCCCAAGGGTGGTTGCCATGTTCTGAGCTGCAGTTTTCAACTGGCCTTCCAGCGCATTGGTCGAGTGGCGAAAGTCATTCCAGGTGGTAACGCCCAGTAAAATAATAAAGACGACAGAAATGAGCGCGGCAATTTGTTTAAATAGTGTCATCCTGTTTTCCCCTTGAGATCAGCGAGCAGTTTATCCCATTTGCTGTTCTTGACTTTATCTGTAGGCAGCGCTTTGCCCAGACCGGCAGACGGGTTGGTCAGAAATAGTGAATTGGCGTTAAAGCTGTAGACGGGTTTGAGATCTTTGCGTTCAGTGGCGGGCAGTAACTTTGGATTGTAGTTACCCATAACCAGCGGCACGCTTTTGGGCGTTTCAAAATAATTGAGCACCATGTGCGCGATATTCTGTTTGGTTGCCTTGGTATAAGTAAGAAACAGTTTCTTGTCGGGAATGCCGAGCGAGCGTAGCGCGAAATATTTGCTGATTACGTAGTCCTCGCAGTCACCACCATATCGACCAACGAATTCGGTCGGCGTGGCCCAGTAGTCTTTTTCATTCCAGAACTCTTCATCCGTGCGGTAAGTGTAGGCATTGAAATAATCATTCACCTTGGTCAGTTTGGTCATGGTGTCTGCAGATTGCAGTTCTGCGAGGAGTTCCTTGAGTTTTATGCCGCGGCCATGTGCCCGATTGCCATAGGTCGTCTTGAGTTCGTTCAACATGCTGTCATTGACGAATGACGACCAGGTAATCAGTGGCGTAAAGACCAGGGTAAACATGAGGGCTGATCTTAATACTGACTTACTGTGCATGTTCGAAACGCGATGTATCAGTCGTTTGCTACTTTTGCGTGCGGTTGCAGAATTCGCAGGCTTTCAAGATAGCGTTGAATATGGGCGCCATCATGCTGCCTAATGCCAGCGTGACCCGTATGGATCATGGTTTAGCCCCCGGATTTAGGGGGGCCAACCTGGATTGTTACCGTACCAGTAGATTTGCCGCCGAAACCATCATCAGCGGTGTACGTAAACGTGTCCGTTCCGGTGAATCCCTTGTTGGGGGAGTAAATCAGGTAGCCCTCAGCATCCTTGATGACATTGCCGTTGGCAGGTGATGAAAACTCATCAATTTTGAGCCTGTCTCCATCGGCATCTTTATCGTTACCCAGCAGGTCGGTTGGCGCGATATCAAGTGCCTGGCCTGCCGCGGTTGTAAAGCTGTCGTCACCCACGGTCGGTGGGTTGTTAAACGATACATAACGAAAGTCAGGCTCAAACTTGGTTTTGCAGCCGAATTCATTGACCACGGACGCCTTGACCGAATTATCACAGGTATCAACATCGATCAGTACCTTGTCCTGGTCAAAGTCAGGATTGACCGCAGGTGTGAAGTAACCCTCCTTGCCTGTATCTTTTTCGTAAAGTGAATAGATATTGTTGGTGCCGATATCGGCTATTTGCAGTTCTTTTTCGCCGACTTCGACCGACAGACCGAGTGCAGGAAAGAGCTTGCCCATGCCTTCGTAAACTCGGAAGCGGGCGGCCAGCGCATCGTATATCGCTTCAACCTCGTCTTTCTGCGCTGTGTTGAGTTCGCTTTCGGCGTCCAGTACGTCCAGCAGGTCACGCTTATTCAGCAGGAATTCTTCGTAGTAGTATTCGAGGGCAGTCCCGGCCTTGTCGACATGGGCCTTGAGGTAGGGGAGCTGTTCATGCAGTGCCTTGTCGGCTGTCCAGGCCAGACGCAATGCATCCACTACCTGGCGGTGTACTCGTGCGCGGAATGCGTCATTTTCATGAATGCTTGCGATCCGCTTTTTCAGCTCAGCCATATCGGCGCCGCCGTTATAAAAGTTGTATTGCAGGCTTAGCAGCACACTTTCTTCCTTGTCGACGTCTTCGATGCCGCCAACATTGTGTCCAATCGTGCGCTTATACTGGACATCAATTTGTGGATACCATTCCTTACGGCCACGTTTGTAGTTGTTTTTGACGGCCTCGATGTTCTGTTGTGCGGATTTCAGGGCCGGATGGTCAGCCAGCGCTTTCTTTATGAGCTCATCAATGTCGCCTTCAGGTAAAGGCGGCGGTACCGGGTCGACCAGGCTTTCGGCATTAATATTACGGCCGAGTATTTTGTAGGCCTCGGTCAACGCGTCCTGAAGGTTGTTAAGCTGGTTAACGTAGCTGCTTCTGGCACTGGCCAATCGACCTTCTGTCTGTTCGATGTCAGAAATCTTTACCGTTACACCCGAGCTTTGTTCCTGCAGCTGGGCAAGGATTTTTTCATGTGATTTGACATTCTGTCTTGCCAGCGCGAGCTTGCGGTTTTCGGCCATGACGTTCAGATAGGCCTGAATCGCATCAAGTGCCTGGTTATCGGCGGTTTCATGGATGCGGTGAACTGCCGAGGAGGTGCGTGCGGCGGTTTGTAGTTGCGCATAGCGGGTATCAAGACCATCAAATAGGTTCTGGGTAACGGTAAGACTGTTTTCGGTTACGACGCCAACCGAGTTGCGCGTTGGTTTTCTGATGAAGTCTTCGTTGGTTGATACGAGATCGACGCTGGGCAGGTATCCGGCAAAGGCAATATCTTCATCCTGTAATGCCTGCTGATGAACGTGAATCTGTTCCAATACCAGCGGGTCTGCCTTTATTGACTCACTAACAAACTCTTTCAGTTCCATGCCCTGGGCGAAACCCCCATAGCAAAGAAGGTAGGCCAATATAGCTGCGTTTCGAGTAGATTTTATTCCGCCTAGAGTCTTCATTTTTTCCCGTAGCAACGTGAGCACACACAATTGTTGATTTTATGGATCGCATCCTAACACTATATTGGATGAATTTCCTACAATTTTTACCATGTTTATTGGCTGAAAATACTCATTTATTCAATGAGTTGGTTGGTATTTCTCGAATAACTATGCTGATGGGATGGATTTTCATTTCGCATTCGACAAACATGATCTTTTTTTGATCGAAGATAGTATAAAAGTTACACAGTTCAAGGTTTTTGCATTGATAACTTGGCGCCCCGCAGACGATTATTCGCCCTGCGGGCCAGTGTCGTATCGACACTGTTCAAAGTTGCTTCGCAACTTTGTCGAACGGATTGATTGATTCCGTCGGCCGTTCGAATCTTGCAATCATTTAACCTGTTGATTTCCTGGATATACTGTAACACTTGGGTAAATTTGGCGCCCCGGAGACGATTCGAACGTCCGACCTGCCGCTTAGGAGGCGGCTGCTCTATCCTG
Organism: Gammaproteobacteria bacterium; assembly: GCA_041572715.1. Lineage (GTDB taxonomy): Bacteria > Pseudomonadota > Gammaproteobacteria > JAJDYQ01 > JAJDYQ01 > JAJDYQ01. Next base: position 4,804 of record JBFFRZ010000020.1, on the reverse strand, counting down.
CTGAGCTACCGGGGCGTGGGCGCGGATTCTAGCAAATGTTTGCGTACACATGGCGCCGAATACGGTTTCTTCGTGGGATAATGGGCCGATGACCAATCCTGATTATTCTGTGGCTGTCATTATTCCTGTTCTGAACGAAGGTAAACGAATAGAACCACTGTTGCATCACATGCAGCCATGGCGATCCCGGGTGATCATCGTGGATGGAGGGAGCACTGATGAAACCAGAAGCATTTGCGAGGCACAGGGGTTCAGAATAATCCAGTCGGATACTGGCCGGGCGCGCCAAATGAATGCCGGTGTACTTGAGGCCGTGGCGGACTGTTACTGGTTCTTGCATGCAGACTGCATACCACCGACCCATGCTATGGATTTAATTCAACAATCGCTTCAGCAGGGTTTTGCCTGGGGAAGGTTTAATGTGCGTTTGTCCGGGAAGAATCCGGTCTACCGGGTCATCGGCAATATGATGAACTGGCGTTCCTGCCTGACCCGGGTAGCGACCGGGGACCAGGGCATATTCGTATTACGATCCCTGTTTGAAGAGATCGGGGGATACCCGTTGATCCCGCTGATGGAAGACATCGCCATCAGTAAAGCGTTGCGAAAGCATGATCGGGGTGCCTGTATTCATGAAAACATGCGAGTTTCTTCCCGTCGGTGGCAAGAAAAAGGGGTTATTCGCACCATGCTGCTGATGTGGTGGTTGCGGTGGCGTTATTTTCTGGGTGCTGACCCGGCAGTTCTACACCGGGTCTATTATGGCCGCTGATGCGGCATCTCAATGCCTGGTCGTCATGGCCAGGGCGCCGGTTCCTGGTCGTGTAAAGACCCGGCTCATTCCTTACCTGGGAAGCCATCGCGCAGCACGGGTCTACCGTCACCTGCTTGTTGAGACTGTCAGGCGCCTCGGCCAGTCAAGCACCTATGAAATGAAGCTGTCCTGTACGCCAAATATCCGGCATCCATTGTTTCATCGCCTGGAACGCGATAACCAGCTGTCACTGGTCAGGCAACCAGCAGGTGACCTGGGGCAACGCATGTTGCGCATCTTTTCTCGTGAACTGGTACAGCATGAATCTGTCATCATTGTTGGCACCGACCTTGTTAACCTGGACCCAGACCGGGTCGAGCAGGCGTTTGCCGACCTGCAGGGGGGCGCCGATGTGGCCCTGGCTAAAACGCTGGATGGTGGCTATGGGCTAATCGGCATGAAGCGTTTCTATGGCCAGCTGTTCATGGGAATCCCCTGGAGCACCTCAAGGGTTGCCGATGCCACGGTGAACAAGGCCAGGCGACTCGGCTTGACCGCACGGGTGCGCGAGGGACTGCGTGATATTGATGAACCCGGGGATTATCTACGCTGGAAGAAAACAGCGCGCCAGCTCAGGGAAAATACTGGGTTTCGTAACGTGATACCTTGATGGTGTCGCTCCAGTGATCGTAAGGCAGTCCGGCTTTTCGCTTGAGTTCACGCCAGAATTGTTCGGGTGTCTTCAGACTTTCCCAGACTGAAGGCAGGAATGTGCCTCTATGTCCAACGTCCTCAAGTATCAGGCCGTCTTTTCCCGGGCGTAGCTGGCTGATCAGGTCTGATTCCGATGAAAAACTCATCGGGCTGGCCGGCGTCAGAATAGAAATGTGTATATCCAGTTTCTCCAGCTCAGCATCGCTTAGTGGCGGGAAGCGCGGATCACGAAACGCGGCTGCGTAGGCATTGTCGCTGACGTCCTTTACGAGAGGTCGATGTGCCTCCAGGGAGCCAATGCAACCGCGCAGCTGGTTGTTCTCATTCAGGGTCACGAAGCAGGCACGCTGCTCTCCCAGGGCCTGGTTGTAATCCTCGGGATTGACCGGCAATGGCTGACCCGTTTCCAGGCCATGTTTGATCGATGCCTTTGCCAGTTTGATCAGTTGCTGACCGTCATCCCAGGTGTATCGTCCTGTACCTAAGCCTGTATCGGTTTTTTTACCGGTGACGACGTCTTTTGATTGGGAATTCATGAGCACATACGCGCCGTAGCCAACGACCCGGCTTTTGTCGCCCGCGGTATCGCCTGAATTACGTAAGTCCAGCAGTTCAACGTCATAACCATGCTGCCGGGCCACGTAGAGCAGGCCATTCACCGGGTTACGGCCGCATGCATCGCCATAACCGATCTGCTCGAATTCCAGCGAGACAATATGCTCTGAGGTAATGCGGTCTTTTTTCTGTGCGGTCTGGTAGTCCAGGAAGTGGCTCAAGTCGGAACTGATGACAATCAGCGTTTCATCTCCGCCCCAGAGTTTCTCCAGTACTTCGGCAACCTGTTTGGGGGAAGCTTCACCCACGGCGAATGGCACCAGGCTGAAATCGTCGAGACAGGCTTGCAGGAAGGGCAGGTGCACCTCGAGGCTATGTTCTTGCTGATGCGCCAGGTCAGATACCACGACCTGTGGCAGATCCTTTACGAGCCCGAGCGCTTCCTGGTCAATCGGGATTACGCCAAGCGGGGTGGTAAAGGTGTTCACGCTGACCGTTGCCAGGCCCTGTACGGCAACCCGATGGGTGGGACCCATTAAAACTACACGTTTGATCGTGTCTCTTGCCGTTTGCAGGCGTGCATATGCAGTTGCAGCGACGGGCCCTGAATAAATGTAGCCGGCATGCGGCACGATCATGGCCTTGGGGGCCGGGCCAGTCGTTTTGGCTTCATTCAGATATTCATCCACCATGCCGCCTAGTACGGCCGGGTCTGCCGGATAAAACATACCGGCAACTGCAGGTTCTCTGTTCAGTGCGCTCATACAATAATTATAGTTTTCAATGCTAAATTAGCTATTATCAGATTATGAGTGATACACCTTTAGAGGCAGATGCAGTAACCACGCCCACGAGCTACTGGCACATGCTCGATGATGGCAAGATCCAGTGTGACCTGTGTCCACGCCACTGCAAGCTGCATGAAGGCACGCGCGGTTTGTGTTTTGTGCGCGCGCGCAAGCACGATGAAATCGTGCTGACGACATACGGGCGCTCCAGCGGCTTCTGCATTGACCCGATCGAGAAAAAGCCACTAAACCATTTTCTTCCCGGTACGCCGGTGCTGTCATTTGGAACTGCGGGTTGTAACCTGGCCTGCAAGTTTTGTCAGAACTGGGACATCAGCAAGTCGCGCGAGACCGATACGCTGGCCGATTCGGCATCACCGGAGGCAATTGCACTGGCTGCGGAACAATATAATTGCCGCAGCGTGGCGTACACCTATAACGATCCTGTCATATTCATGGAATATGCGATTGATATCGCCCAGGCCTGCCATGAAAAAGACATCAAGTCCGTTGCGGTTACCGCGGGTTATATTGACGAGAAGCCGCGCGAAGAATTTTTCCGCCACATGGATGCCGCCAATGTTGACCTGAAGGCCTTTACCGAAGATTTTTATTACAAGTTAACCGGCGGACACCTGCAGCCGGTGCTGGAAACCCTGCAGTACCTTAAGCATGAAACCGATGTCTGGATCGAGCTGACAACGCTGGTGATTCCCGGTGAGAACGATACGGAAGCCGAATTTGAAGAAATGACCCAGTGGGTCGCTCAAAATCTGGGTCCCGACGTGCCCATGCATTTCACGGCGTTTCATCCAGACTGGAAAATGCGTGACAAGCCGCCAACCCCACATGAAAAATTGATCGAGGCGGTTCGAATTGCGCGGGCTAACGGTATTCACTATGCCTATGCAGGCAATGTGCACGATTCCCACTATGGCAGTACGTGGTGCCATGAATGCGGGGAATTACTCATTGAGCGCGACTGGTATGTGCTGGGGGAATGGAACCTCACGGCTGATGGTCATTGCACGAATTGTGGTACCCGATGCGCGGGGGTATTTGATGGACCTCCCGGAACCTGGGGCGCCAGGCGACAGCCGATCCGGATGAGCTAACGGCAGTGTTTATTGAGATCTGACTGCAACTTGTTCCTGCTCGCTTCGATCTCGGCATCGCTGAGGTAGATTCTCTCGCCTTTGTCATTGAGATTGTACAGACGCCTGCCTTCCGAGCGCGCCAGGTGGTTTAGTAACTGATCACATTTTTTCTGTTGTGCTGCCAGTTTTTGTTGTTCGGCTTTTTCTTGTTCGTTTTGTTGCTGTTTTAATTCGCGGCGCTGGCTATAGGCGTTCAGTATCTTTTCAGTGGAGTTTGGTCTCGATGCATGACCGGTGGTTTTGGGTCCATTGCCACCACTGATTCTCGGCTGCTGTTTGATGGTGATGGTTTCGGCATTTTGGTTCATCGGCCTGTCGCTGAAATGAACCCTGCCTTTTTCATCGAACCATTTGTAAACCTGTTGTGCAGGCAGGGACTGGCTGATCAGGCAGCCAAGTACGGTGACAATAAGTGCGTGCTTCATCCAGGAGAATATAGCAGGCATACAGGAAAGCGAAAGCTGATCATTATCAGGATGATTCCTAACACAGGTTGTGGGTTATGCGCTTGCACTACAAATATTAATAATTTCCAATATACGAACTTATAGAGCAGGGGTTCAACATGGTTGAAGAAGACAGGGCACCATCACTGTGGCAGGTGACCAAGAGCGTGCTGGCGGCCGGTTTTGGTGTTCAGAGTAATGAAAATCGCGAGCGGGATTTCAAGTATGGAAAACCGGGTCAATTTATCATCATCGGGCTGATTTTTACCGTGCTGTTCATCCTTGGTGTCTGGGGCCTGGTGATGCTGGTCATGAACCTGGCAGGGGTTTGACCAAGACCGCACGGCTAAAGCGCATGGATTCCCGCGTTCGCGGGAATGACGACGGTGT
>JBFFRZ010000019.1:0-16542 GCA_041572715.1 Gammaproteobacteria bacterium | reverse complement strand
GCTCTGCAGCAGCTGGTTGACCCGCTACCGGCTGACATCCTGAACATATTGCAAAGCAGCGGCCTGCGTGGCCGAGGTGGCGCAGGTTTCCCGACTGCTCGCAAATGGCGCGACTGCCGCGACGCAGACGCCGCTAGACGCTATGTCATCTGTAATGCGGATGAAGGTGAACCTGGCACATTCAAGGACCGCGTTCTGCTGCAAAGCTATGCCCATCAATTGATAGAGGGAATGACACTATGCGGCCATGCAGTGAACGCAACCCATGGATTGATTTACCTGAGGGGAGAATATCGTTACCTGCTCGATCATCTGCAGGCAGTAATCGATGAGCGCCGGACTGCAGGACTACTTGGCAACAATATCCTCGGCAAGCGGAACCTGGATTTTGATGTCGATATACACCTGGGTGCAGGAGCTTATATCTGTGGTGAGGAATCCGCCCTGATCGAGTCACTCGAGGGCAAGCGGGGCATCCCGCGAAAGCGGCCACCTTTCCCCTGTACTTATGGCTACCTCGGCGAGCCCAGCGTCGTCAACAATGTCGAAACCTTCATTGCAGCTGCACAGATCATCATTCACGGCGCACAATGGTTCAGCTCGAGCGGTACAGAACAATCAAGCGGAACGAAACTGCTCAGTATTAGCGGCGACTGCAAACAACCCGGTATCTATGAGTACCCGTTCGGCACGACCGTACGGCAGATACTGCAGGATTGTGGTGCGACCAATGTCCAGGCGGTTCAGATTGCCGGCGCAGCCGGCACCACGCTGCCGCCAGATCAGTTTGACCGCGTAATTGCGTTCGAAGATCTCGGTACCGCTGGGTCATTCATCATTTTCAATCAGCAGCGCAAGCTGCTGGATATGGTACAAAACTTCGCACACTTTTTTGTGCATGAAAGCTGTGGTTTCTGCACGCCCTGCCGTGTGGGTGGATCGCTATTAAAGGACCTGGTTGACAAGGTGCACTCGGGTCATGGGAGCTGTCACGATCTGGATGAAATGAAACGCATTGCGGGTATTATGCGTGAAACCAGTTTCTGCGGTTTGGGCGCAACAGCACCCTCTCATGTACTTCAGACACTGGACAGCTTTTCTCATGTCTACGTAGAGCGGCTATCGCAGGCGGATTATGAGCCTGCCTTCGATCTCGATGCAGCGCTGGCAGAAGCCAGACGCCTCGCACCCCATCACTGCAAATCTAATACGGACAGCTAGGGGATAACGAGGAATCAACTATGTCCGATGTCAAGACATTCATGCTCGACGGCAAAGCGATTCCTTTTCAGGATGGTGATACCATCATGGACGCAGCGTTACGGGCAGGCGAATATATCCCGCATCTTTGTCATAACCCCGATTTCACGCCGCATGGCAGCTGCAGGGTATGCATTGTCTCGATCAACAGCCGGCATGTGTCTGCCTGTACTCTGCCCGCATGCGAAGGAATACAGGTCGAAAATGCATCGGAGCTGATCATGGAAAAACGCCGCAATCTTCTGCAAATGTTATTTGTAGAAGGCAACCACGTATGTCCTGCATGCGAAAAAAGTGGCAACTGCCAGTTACAGGCGGTTGCCTATTACGCGGGCATGCTGGAACCTCACTATACGCATTTCTTCCCGCAGCGTTCGGTTGACGCCTCGCATCCCGACATAGCGATTGATTACAACCGCTGTATCCTGTGCGAGCTATGTGTTCGTGCCAGCAGAGACCAGGACATGAAGAATATATTTTCAGTCAGTGGCCGCGGAATCAAGGCCCATCTGACAGTCAATTCCAGCAGCGGGCTGCTGGGCGACAGTGATTTTCTCGCTAGCGACAAGGCTGCGCATGTGTGCCCGGTTGGCGCCATCCTGCCAAAACACCAGGGCTATACAAAACCGGTTGGCCAGCGTCTGTATGACCGATACCCGATCAACATGGTGGGCGATGTTGCCCGGCATGAAGAGGACGAGACAGTTGACTGAAAAAATCAGAATTGCAACAACATCATTATGTGGCTGCTTTGGCTGTCACATGTCAATACTGGACATCGATGAGCGCCTGATTGATCTCGCCGGGATCATCGAGTTTGACCGTAGCCCGATTAACGACATCAAGACGCTACACCATTGTGATATCGGCATTGTGGAAGGTGGCGTTGCAAATGAGGAAAACGTCTCGGTGCTACGCTCGTTTCGCGAACATTGCGACACACTGATCGCCTTTGGCGCCTGCGCGGTCAACGGCGGGATTCCCGCCATGCGCAACCTGTATAATTTGCAGGAATGTCTCGAAACTTCATATATCGATGGTATTGGGGTGATGAACCGCTGCATACCGGATGACCCTGAAATTCCGTTATTGCTTGACAAGGTTCACCCGATACATGAAGTCATCAAGGTAGACCATTTCCTGCCTGGCTGCCCGCCATCCGCTGACACCATATGGACCTTCATCAACGAACTGATAGAGCATAAACCTATCAGCTTTCCCTACAGACAGATACATTACGATTGAACCCTGGCCAATGACTGAATCACTGGAAACTGCTCAAAACCCGGAACAACTCAAACGCGTGGTCATAGAACCGCTGACGCGGGTCGAAGGGCACGGCAAAGTTACCCTGCTGCAGGACGAGCACAATCAAATCCGGCAGGCGCGTTTACATATTGTCGAGTTTCGAGGTTTTGAAAAATTTATCCAGGGCAGGCCTTACTGGGAACTACCGGTGCTGGTACAAAGGCTTTGCGGTATCTGTCCGGTCAGCCATCACCTGGCGGCGGCCAAGGCTGTGGACATGCTGGTTGGCGCAAGGCAGTTAACACCGACCGCAGAAAAAGTCCGTCGACTACTACATTATGGCCAGGTCCTGCAATCGCATGCCCTGCACTTCTTCCATTTAAGCTCACCGGACCTGTTGTTTGGCTACGATGACGAAGTCCATCACCGCAACATCTTCGGCGTCATCGAGGACTACCCTGACATAGCAAGACAAGGCATCCGGCTGCGAAAGTTTGGCCAGGAAATCATTGAAATTATTTCCGGAAAACGCATTCATGGCATAAGCGCTTCTCCGGGCGGAGTAGTCAAGTCACTGAACAGCGAGGAAATCAACTACCTGAAAAATGATATCCAGCAAATCATTCAGTGGGCCGCAGATGCCGTAACCCTGGTTAAAAAGCTTTTTGATCAACAACATGACTACTATCATGATTTCGCTCGTATTGATTCAAACATGCTGAGCCTGGCTGGCGGGGATGGCCAATTTGACATCTATCATGGCTCGCTACGTGCGAAAGACAAGGATGGCAATACAATTTTTGACCAGGTGGACTACACAAATTACGGAGATTACATCAAGGAATCCGTTAAAAACTGGAGCTACATGAAATTTCCGTTCATCAATTCCATCGGTACGGAAGCCGGCTGGTATAGGGTTGGGCCCCTGGCACGCATTAATAACTGTGACTATATGGATACGCCACTCGCTGATAACCAAAGAAAAGAGTTCAAGGCAATCAATGACGGCAAACCGGTACACTCCACGCTCGCATATCACTGGGCCCGCATGGTCGAACTACTGCATTGCGCAGAAACCATTGAAAAACTGTTGAACGACCCTGACATTTCCGGCGATAACCTGCAGGTTCACGGCGATATGCAGCTTACGGGCATTGGCGTACTCGAAGCACCCCGGGGAACTCTGTTTCATCATTATGAAATCAATGAAGATGGCCTGGTTGAAAAGGCCAACCTGATTGTATCCACCACAAATAACAACCAGGCCATGAATGAATCGATTCGCCAGGTAGCCAGAACACATCTAAACGGCAATGAACTGACAGAACCATTATTGAACCAGATTGAGATAGCCATCCGCGCATATGACCCCTGCCTGTCCTGCGCGACCCATGCGATGGGCAAGATGCCCCTGGAAATCAGCCTGATCAACCAGAATAATGAGTTGATCGATCAGCTAAGCAAATCCAGCACCGGCCAGATCAGGAGGACATCAAATCAATCCGTCAGTTAATCCCAACCTGGTTTTCACCTGGGGCAACCCCGCCCGGGGAGACGATGCAATCGGACCCGAAATTTATGAGACCCTGTTAACCAGGAAACCTGACGATACCGACATCCTCACCGATTATCAGCTACAGATAGAACATGCACAGGATCTTATCGGCAGACGCAGGGTTATCTTTGTCGATGCAGGCATATTATGCGACGAGCCCTATGAATATTGTGCTGTAAATGCGGATCAGGAATTATGCTATACCACTCATGCGATGACCCCTGCAAGCCTGCTGCAGGTTTTCGAATCCACCTACCAGTCACCCGCTCCAGAGTCTTACCTGTTAACAATTCGCGGATATGAGTTCAATCTTGGCGCCCCATTATCAGACCGGGCCAGAAATAATATGCAACAGGCAGTAGACTTCCTGCTGGACCATATCCAGCACATAAAACCGAAGCAGGTACTTAAACCTTCAGAAGCAGATTTTTAAGGCGCTCGCTGGCAGCCTCATCCAGTTCCCTCCGTACCCTGCTGAAAATATAGCGTGAGCTGAACTGTTTGTAGAAAAGGCCGTCTACCAACGGCAGAATCTTTGCGTCCGCCTGTCTCTGGCGCAAGGCATCAATCAACATATCAAGCAAGGTCGCTGTCCACAAAGTATCCGGGATCGAATCCTCGGAAGAATCAGACGTATTTATATGAATGACATTATTCATAACAAGCTCGCTCATCAATAAAGTATGAGCCTAATCTAGTAGTAAACATGCATGAATTACGTGAGCCCGGTCTCATAAATCGGATCTAACTATCGAAAAAGATTGATTAACTAGAAGCAGTTCACATTTTTCTCATACCATGAGCAACCGTTTATAACTACAATCTTCGGACTTCATACAGAAAACAAGAGAAACTATTGTGTTCAGCCACGGTGTTTTCGGCGATGCGACATCATTATTCCGGTTGCAATGAAAACCGCCCCGAACAGATGATAGGTATGTATACCCTCATCCAGAAAAAGTATCGACAACACCGCACCGAACAATGGCATAAGGTGTAAATAGCTGCCAGCACGATTCGGTCCCAGTTTACTGACACCGTAGTTCCAGAAATAATAGGCAAGTACCGATGCAAATATGCCGATATAAAGCAGGCCAAAAAACACTGTGCTGTTCATTGAGAACCCGGGATTATAATAACTGTAAAACAGATAGACTGGCGTCATCATGACTACCCCGAAAACAACAATACTGGCCAGCAAAACTGTCTGCGAAAGCTCATCAGGTTTTGTTTTTAACATGACGGAGTATGCCGACCACAGCAGAATTGCCAGCAACATCCACAAGTCCCCGGAATTAAACTGCAACGACATCAACCGTTCCGACTCACCATGAGTCAGTAGAACAATCACACCCAACAGGGAGACAATAACACCGATCATCTGCACAATTCGCAAAGCCTCATGAAATACGATACGTGAAGCAAACAAAATCAAAACCGGACATATCGAAAGAAACAGTAGTGCATTAATTGCTGTTGTGGTCTGCAACGCATGATAAACACAGATGTGAAACGCAACGACACCCGTTATCGAAAGAGACACCAGCAGTTTCCAGTATCTGAAGATTATCGGCATCTGCTTTCTTAGAACCGGGATACTGAAAGGAAGCAGGATCAGAGCAGCTACCAGCCAGCGCCAGTAATTGAGTGCTATAGCGTCGATATCGTCTCTTAATGCACGGCCTACAGTAAAGTTTCCAGCCCAGAACAAGGATGAAAGCGACAGGGCCAGTACTGGAGAAAGCAGCAGATTATTCCTTCTTTTAGACATGGTACATTATGCTTTATTACGATACTTTTGATATCTTTAGCGATACCAGCATGACGATGGGAGCCGACAAGTGTATACTTATCGGCTCGGATTTAAGATTCAATATCTCAACCCATCATCATGTATATAGCCATTCTCTCGACAAAAGCATCACTGTATTCAACTCGCCGCCTGGTCGAGGAGAGTAAGGCACGCGGCCATGAAGTCAAGGTGCTAAACACCCCCAAGTGCTATATGAATATCGCAAGCATGCGCCCTACGGTGAAGTACATGGGAGAACCAGTCACTGGAGTTGATGCAGTCATTCCCAGAATTGGCTTTTCCATCACACGCTACGGCACAGCCGTATTGCGACAGTTTGAAATGATGGGGGTTTTCCCACTAAATGAATCAGTCGCCATCGTACGCTCGCGTGACAAATTAAGAAGCCTGCAGTTGCTCGCGAGAAAAGGCATCGGCCTACCCGTGACCGGGTTTGCCAACCAGGTATCTGAAACCCAGGACCTTATACAGATGGTTGGCGGTGCGCCGCTGGTTGTCAAGTTATCGGAAGGTACCCAGGGCAAAGGTGTGGTGCTGGCGGAAACCGCCAAGGCTGCAGAAGGCGTGATCGATGCGTTCCGTCAACTGGATGCTGACTTCCTGGTTCAGGAATTTATAAAGGAAGCAGGTGGCGCAGATATTCGCTGTTTTGTTATTGGCAGCAAGGTCGTCGCCGCGATGAAACGCCAGGCCAAGGATGGTGAATTCAGGTCCAACCTGCATCGGGGTGGCACGGCAACCATTATCAAACTGACGCCGGAAGAGCGCAGTACCGCTGTTCGCGCAGCCAATATCATGGGGCTCAACGTCGCTGGCGTGGATATACTTCGTTCCAACCATGGCCCCGTAGTGATGGAAGTCAATTCTTCACCCGGTCTTGAGGGCATAGAACATGCAACCGGTAAAAATATTGCCGGTATGATCATCGACTTCATTGAAAAGAACGGCAGACCCGGCAAGACACGTACCCGCGGTAGCGGCTAGAAGATAGCAACTCCCCACCTATTGCCCATCCACACGAACAGTTTCAGAGTCGTGGATAAAAGCATTTATTTCCCAACGGGCACTCGTTACACTCCGCTCGCCCATGTGTAAACACGCGCCTCGCGGCGCCTTGAACGGCATATGTCATGCACTGATGTAATTCCAGTGCCCCCTTGAATATGACAGGTATCCCATTATGACCACTGAATCCTCGTCAGACCAGGCTATAGCTCAAACTGGAATGGACCAGGAGCTTGTTGAATCGCATATTCGAGAAGCTTACTGGCTTGCCGACACAGGTGACATAGCAGCACTCGAAGCCCACTTGGCTGAAATGAACAATGAGGAAATTGTTGAACTGCTTACAGTCGTATTTGAAGATCGACTGACGAGTATCTGGAAGGCTATACCAGCAGAACGGCAGGCGGAGCTGAGTGGCCAGCTTGAGCCTGCAGCAATGGAAGTCATCAGCAGCGGCACTGAAAACCCCCCAGAGGCAACACTACTGAAGACCTTACTGGAACTTTCTGCGCTGAATGCCAGCGAAGAAATCCAGCAAACAGTCGCCGACCGCGATATCAATGACCTGGCCGATGTGCTGGAGGCCATGCCGGCCCCTGCCCGCAGCAAGATATGGAACAGCATCCAGGAAGAACGACGTGCAGAAGTACTGACACTGCTTGATGAAGGGGTACGTAATTCGCTGCTGTCAAAACTCGATGAAGGCGAAGTACTACCACTGGTCGCTGAACTCACAACCAGTGAACTGGCCGATGTCATGGATGCAGTTCATGAAGATGTGGCCGATGCAATCCTGCGCTCGCTACCCGAAGCAGAACGTGAGGACATGGAGAAAGTCCTCGCTTATGAGGATGATTCTGCCGGACGCTGGATGGAGAGCGAATGGATTGCGATTCGAGCTGACGTTGCACTCGATGTCGTCGCCCGTTATTTGAAAAGACTGGGCCGGATGCCACCCCATACTGACGGGCTGATGGTCATTGACCGGGAGGGCCATTACCTGGGCAAACTGCCAGTTTCCGCATTACTCACACAGGATGAGGCACTTGGCGTTGAAGAAGTCATGGAGAAGGACGTTGACTGGGTAACCACGGAGACTGACCAGGCTGCCATCGTCGGGCTTTTCGAACGCCGCGAGGTCAGCTCTATTGCCGTTGTTGACGGCGAACACAAACTCATCGGCCGAATTACCGTTGATGATATTCTCAATGTCGTGCGGGAAGAAGCAGAAGCACCGTTGTTACACATGGCAGGCCTTGAAGAGGGCGAGGATCTGTTTGCACCCATACTCTCCTCATCACGTCGCCGGATGTTCTGGCTGGGCATCAACCTGGCAACAGCCTTCCTGGCATCCTATGTCATCGGGCTTTTTGAGTCCACGCTGGAGCGGGTCGTGGCGCTGGCAGTACTCATGCCTATCGTTGCCAGCATGGGCGGTATTGCGGGCAGCCAGACATTAACACTGGCCATACGAGGCCTCGCACTGGGTCAGATTTCAGACGCCAACACGCGCTGGCTGGCAATCAAGGAAATCACAATCGCCGGCATAAACGGGCTGGTATGGGCCACCGTTGTCGGCAGCCTGGCCTTCATCTGGTTCGGCGATATACGTATTTCGGTCATCATTGCCGTCGCGATGATCATCAACCAGTTTGCTGCGGCCATGGCAGGGCTTGCTGTTCCCCTTATTCTGGATCGCATCAATATCGATCCGGCACTATCCGGTTCAGTTATCCTGACAACGGTCACGGATGTCGTAGGCTTTATGAGCTTCCTTGGCCTCGCAACACTGGTGCTATAAAACAGCTATTTCAGGTGATAGGCATTGGATCAAAGGGCACGCCCGGTTTATGTTCTTCCATGTCTATCTGGAAGTTTTCGATCTCCGCCGCCACTAGTGCAGGCGCTTCGAAACGACCAATATGGAATATTGCCTCACCTTCATGAATCATCGGCTGGTTACTGCGCCCAATGACGATACCATTTACGGTGTTGATCACCTCCTGCTCCTCACCGGTAATCGGGTCTGCAATAACTGCAAGGATCTCTCCTTTCTTCACCCGGTCCCCCAGGGTCACCAGCGGCAAACAGATTCCACTATCGTGCGCACGAATCCAGAAGCTGGAACGAGCAACAAAGGGCTCGGCGGGCGTACGTTTGCGTCGACTGGGTGGCAGCATACCAATCATGCGCATTACCTGCACCACGCCATTAACGCCTGCGCGTATCGATAACTCATCCATACGCAAAGCCTCTCCCGCCTCATATAGCAGCATTTTAATGCCGGCCTCTGCTGCAGCTTCCCGCAGTGATCCATCGCGCAGGCTTGAGTTGATCAAAACCGGCACCCCGAAGGCGCGTGCCAGGTGCTCGGTTTCCGGATCATCCAGGTTGGCCCGAATCTGGGGAAGATTGGCACGACCAATCGCCCCGGTATGAAGATCAATGCCATAACTACATTGGCTGACAATTTCTTTCATGAACTTGTAGGCCAGGCGCGCTGCCATTGAGCCTTTTTCATTTCCCGGGAATACCCGGTTAAGATCACGCCTGTCCGGCAGGTAACGCGACTGCTCCATAACGCCGTACAAATTGACCATTGGTACCAACAAGGCTGTGCCACGCAGTCGCTTGAGTGATGAACGTTTCAGCAAACGGCGGATGACCTCGATCCCGTTCAGCTCATCACCATGAATCGCTGCGCTGATAAACATAACGGGCCCCTCTGTACGCCCATGCAGCACATGCACCGGCATGGTCATGGAGGTTCCGGTAAACAGCTGACCCAGGTCGATATCGATCAGCGCACGTTCACCCGGCCTAACGACTGTGCTAGCCAGCTCAAAGGGGGGACGACTGTGCCTCGCCATAATTCAAAAATTCCGTTTGCAATATTGATTGGTTTCGATGATAAGAATCATATTCGGTATTGAATATAATTGATATATTTCAGGTCATACGGGCAATCCTCCAGACAGGGAACCAGCATGCATATATATTATTTCCCGCCGGGCGAAACCGCCCGCACTGCGTTAACAACCGATCGGGATAGCAGGACGGGCTTCTTCTGGTTTGATATCGAGCGGGATGAATCGAACTGGTATGAAACTGTGCGCGAATGGCTTGTAGAGGAATTCTACGGGCAGCATATCAGCGACAGTCTGAACGATACACATGTTCCTTTCTTCGATGGCTCTGACCGCTATGACATGCTCATAATCCGCAGCCTCGTACCGAAAAATCAGCAAGCCATGCTCGCTACCTACCCGATCGCATTTTTTATTACCCACGATGCTGTTATTACTATACGCGGCAAGGAAGACCCCATTTTTGATCCCATCAGGCAGGGCCTGCAGAAATCAAAAACCAAACCGGTAGAATCGGTTTCACTGTTTACCTGGAGTCTTCTGGACCACATTGCCAATGGCCTGCTCGGGCAACGCGCTTCTATTTCCGAACGGCTGGCAATATGGCAGGAAAAACTGCTGCAGGGGTCGGCAGATTTGAGCATGTGGCAGGAAATGATGGCCATGCGCAACCAGCTTCGCAGACTTGAAATGATCACAGAAAGCCAACTGGATGCGATTGGACATTGGCGCGAACTGGGTTCTCTAAGAATACCTGAGGCGCTGCAGGTCTATTACAACGACCTGCAGGAACACATGAAACGAATCTATCGCCATGCCCTTATCACCCAACATGATATAGACGCACTGGTGAATATCTATTTTTCTGCCAACACCCAGCGTACCAATAACACGTTAAAGTTTCTTGCCATCATATCCGCAGTTTTCCTGCCACTGAACCTGATCGCAGGAATTTTCGGCATGAACTTTTCTTATTTGCCATTACTGTCTTCTCCCTATGGACCAGTTCTGGTTACTGTCGTTATGCTCATCATCTCGGTCACAATGCTCAGGTTTTTTCGAAAATTCTGATCTGACAGATTCAATACCTGAACAACCATGCACCTTGATCCAGCTCTGCCACCAGCCGTAGCCGCCCTGTTCGTCGTACTGATCGTCGTAATACTGCTGACCCGTCTCAGGCAACCCCATGTTGTCGGCTACCTGTTGACCGGTATTATTCTCGGTCCACATGTCTTCGGCCTGATCACTGATCAGGAACTGGTGGCAAGACTTGGGAACATTGGTGTGGTGCTTCTACTGTTTTTTATCGGCATGGAGATATCTCCGAGACGCTTGTTGAAGAGCTGGCGCATTGCGGTCATCGGCACCATCGCGCAGATCTTGATCAGCGTGTTTGTTGTCTGGCTGGTGGGGAAATACCTGGGATGGACACTCTCCAGGTCGGTATTACTGGGTTTTGTAATCAGCCTGAGCAGCACGGCAGTAGTGCTCAAGATATTACAGGACAAAAAAGAGCTTGATAGTGATACCGGGCAAAACGTGCTCGGCGTTCTCCTGTTTCAGGACATGGCCATTATTCCGATGCTGATTATCATCGGTCTCATGTCGGGTAATGAGCTAGCGCCACTGGAACTGTCCATGCAAATATCCGGTGGTGTTGTCATGCTGCTGCTGGCTGGCTGGATCATCGCCAAGGAGTCAATTCGGTTACCACTCGGGAACTGGATAAAACAGGACCATGAATTGCAGATTTTTATGGCACTAACCCTGTGTTTTGGCCTTGCCTTACTGACAGGGATATTCCAATTATCCACTGCACTGGGTGCCTTTATCGGAGGTATGCTGATTGGTGCTGCAAAAGAGACCCAGTGGGTACACAACAGCCTGAACCCGTTCCGTATTTTATTTGTCGCACTGTTTTTCATGTCGGTTGGACTTCTTGTGGATATGGATTTTATCATTCTCCACTGGCAACAAGTTTTATTACTGACCTTGCTGGTACTCACACTGAATTTCTTCATCAATACTGGAATTGTTCGACTTCTTGGAGGTAGCTGGCGTGACAGCATTTATTCAGGCGCATTACTGGCGCAAGTCGGGGAATTCGGTTTTGTACTGGCGAGTGTCGGTTTTCACAGCAACATGATTTCAGACTACGGCTATCAGCTCACCATTACCGTTGTTGCGATTACCCTCATACTAAGCCCTGCCCTTATAGCGGGCGTTAAAATGATGCTCTATCGGGAACATATGGGCATCAGCGGCCAGCGATAGCGTTAGTCGGGTATTACATGCTATATCGTTTTAATATAATCCTCCGAATCTGCCACGTCAGCGGCTAAGATATTCCGACCTGTCCGTGGGCAACAAAGGCCAGTCAATTCTACCCTGCCCCTTCTTCATATGTACCGGTGATATCTAATGCAATTCAAGGATCACTTTTCCACGGGTTCTGACCAGTACCACAGGTACAGACCCGGTTACCCGACAGCACTTTTTCAGTGGCTTGCATCCATCAGCAGTGGCCATGAACTTGCCTGGGACTGTGCCACTGGAACCGGACAGGCTGCACGTCAGTTAGCGCCATACTACAAACGCATCATTGCCACCGATGCCAGCCAGCAGCAAATCCATCAGGCCGAAACGATAAAGAATATCCATTTTTCTGTTGCTACAGAAATAAACCCGGACATAACCGGCAACAGTATAGACCTGGTAACAATTGCACAGGCCATACACTGGTTTGATACTGGACTGTTTTTCCGGGAAGTAACAAGAGTATTGAAACCGGGTGGTGCGCTGGCAATCTGGGGATACAACCTGTTACACATCAACCAGGAGATTGATGAAATCATCAATGATCTGTACTGGAACACGTTGAACGGTTTCTGGCCTGAGGAACGCAAAATACTGGAACAGGGTTATGCCACATTTGAATTGCCCTTTACTGAAATTCAAACACCTGAATTCGAAATGACGCAGCAATGGAACCCGGAGCAATTGCTCGGCTACCTGGGTACCTGGTCAGCTGTCAGGCGATATAAGAAAGACAAACAGGAAAACCCGCTGGAGAGGGTTGGTGAATCTATCTACGCGCTATGGGCAGAGAAGACTGTACTGACCATAACCTGGCCATTGACTCTTAGAGTGGCGCTCTCGCAGGAATAGCGGTAACGTTACCACTTGTCAGCCCGCTCTGTAGATCCAGGTCGATTTATAAAGTGAGCGGGGAACCTGTTTCATAGATTGTTTTTCAACGACGTTTGGCATTCACCGCCTAACAGGAATCAGCAACCATGCTCCGCTTTGCCGCAAATATTGGCTGGATGTATACGGAATTACCGATGGCCGAGCGCTTCCAGGCGGCGCGCAGGCACGGATTCACAGCGGTGGAGTGCCCTCTCTTCTATGACTTTCCACCTGCTGACCTGGCCAACTGGTGCGAGTCGGCAGGGCTTGCATTCATCATGTTCAATGCACCGCCGGGCGATATGTCTGCGGGAGAATACGGGCTTTCAGGATTGCCGGGCCGGCAAGGCGAGTTCCAGGACAGCATCGGTATCGCGCTTGAATACGCCCGGGCGCTGAAGAGCAGCTTCATCCATGTGCTGGCCGGGATCGTGCCCGACGAAGTTGGCCGGGAGCGCTGTTTCGAGGTCTACGTGGAAAACTTGAAGTGGACAGCCGAGGTCTGTGCACTGCACCACGTCGGAGTGCTGATCGAGCCCATCAACACCATCGAAAGACCTGGCTACCTGACGACACTAACCCGCGAGGCCCGCGCCGCCATCGACGCAGTATCTCATCCGAACATCGGTATCCAGTTTGATTTTCACAATGCCCAGCTGATGGAGGGCCGCTTAACCGAGGCGCTGGAGAACAACATCACGGTGATCAGGCACATACAGATCGCCGGGGTGCCCGGACGCACCCCTCCGGATATGAACGAGATGAACTACCCGTATCTGTTCAACGTCATCGAGCGTCTGGGTTATAGCGGCTGGATCGGTTGCGAGTACAGGCCGCCGGCAGCGACAGGAGACTCGCTTGGCTGGGCAAAGGATTTCGGTCTCGGATAAGACAGATATGAGTTCACCCGTGTAAAACTACCCGAAGCCCGGTTTTTCGGTGGTATTAAGATAACGTACCATGTGTAGCGAAAACCAGGATCATTTACTTGCTGTGATTTTTGTGCTTCAGGATGATTTTCGTCATTTGAGATTGCCGGAGCGTCTCTGAGGATGGCCCAATCTGAAGTTAGTCATAAACTATCATTTAAAAAGCCCAGAAAATAACGCTCTAGTCTCATGCTACACTTTCCAACCCCAAAAGGTTACACCGACAAGCACAAAGCCAATTGATATAAAGCCTGTGATGATACCGCCAAGAAGATGTCTCTCAATGGATTGTAGCTTTCGGTATTCCTGATCTAATTGTGTAAAAGCAGCAGCATTCTTTCGATAGAGCAACTTCAAACCAGCATAGCCACCATTAATATTTCTTGCGATTGGGTTCAACTCTGACCATAGATCAGGACATTTCTCTTTCACTCTATCCGCTAGCTTGCCCGCTTTTTGTGACAATCGTATCTGACATATAAAAGCATAGACTAGAGAGACAGCGGCAAGAGAAATCAGTATCTTTACTTCGAGGCTTGTCATGCGTTGTTTTGATTTAATTCAAGATTGCTTGGGCAAGAGCCTACCGTGTTTTGCTGTTTACAATCATTTATCGAGACTCATTGTTAGCACACGCCATAATGATAGTAATAACATCGACACTATCTAGCAGGCTTGACATCGGCATAATAATTCGTACCCATCCAAACGTTAATCGTCTTCCTCAAATGCGAAGAACCGCTGAGCACGAGAGCCTTTTCTCTCATTGCCTTCATCAGGGTAGTATCCCCCATCCACGCAGCCGTTAGTGTTTTCAGATCACTGCTAATACTGATGTCCACATCATAACCAGGATCCTTGATACACACATCGGCATCATTGTCCTTGATAACGATCCACCAGAATCGCAGCTTCGATGTATAGTCCGTAAACTCGATCTTGATCGTTGTGCGCTTTCCTTTAAAGAAAGCCGTATCAATATTACGGTGGATGTCCCATACCAGGACAGATGGGTCGAGGTCTTCCTGTTCCAAATCACTACGTACCCAGCGATGCCCCCAGGTACCCAGTTCCCAGATAATTTTAGTGAGTTCATCGCCTGCCTGAGTTAGCCGGTAACGAACTTTGCTATCCCGCTCATGCCGCTGCACAATTCCATTCTTTTCCAGAGATTTTAGTCTGGCTGACAATAGCGACGGGGACATGAGCGGTAACCCTTTACGGATATCATTAAAGGTTTCGCTGCCCGCACCAAGTTCACGTATGACCAGATTGGTCCAGCGTTCGCCCAGAACCTCCGACGCCTTGGCGATCGGACAAAACTGCCCATATCCTTTCATTGGTTCACTCCATAATGTTTACCTTGAGCTTAGGCAAAAATAATCATAAAACCTAGTACAACTTTTGTACCTAAACTCACAAGGCTACATCCCTTCAGTCAAATTCAGCAAAAACCATTCTGAATCATCCCATTGATTTAAATGGATATTTAACTCATCAACCATTCGTCTCTCAATCCTGATAAGTACAAACGTTGTACTAGTTCGTAGGACACTGCGCCACCAAAATCTGTTCAGGCTTAATCAAACCTGTAAATAACCAAGGAGATAAAAGATGAGTACAGTCAATACAGCGATCGACCGGACAGTTGCACAAATGCAGCTCAAGCAACGGCAAAAAGCAACCTGGGAAGACGGTGACTATGCAATCTTTGCGAATTACATGGAAGCTGGTGCAATTGAAATACTTACAGACTGGAAAATTCCGTCGCAAAGCAGGGTACTGGATATTGCCTGCGGTTCAGGACAAACAGCCATCCCTGCTGCCAAGCAAGGATGCCAGGTTACCGGTGTGGATATCGCTGAAAATCTGATTGCCCATGCACGGCGACGTGCAGCGCATTCACGTCTAGACATTCAATTCGATGTTGGTGATGCAGAGCATCTGCCTTATGAGGACAATAAGTTTGATGTCGCAATGAGTATGTTTGGCGCCATGTTTGCGCCTGCGCCGGCTTTGGTCGCAAACGAGCTCGGGCGGGTCGTTAAATCGGGTGGCAGACTGTACATGGCTAACTGGACACCTGGCAGTATGCCGGCACAGATGTTCAAAGCCCTCTCCTATGTGAAACCACCGCCACCCGGATTCATCCCACCGGTATTATGGGGCGATGATAAAACAGCGATGAAAAGACTGACCTATGCGTTCACGGATATACAGCTAACGCGAAAAACATATCCGCAGTGGCAATTTCCTTTTGGTGTTAATGAGCTGGTACTTTTTTTTAGACAGTACTTTGGGCCAGCCAAACGCGCCTTTGATGCAAGCGATAAAGCCGGACAAGCAAAACTGCGTGCAAACCTTTACGACATTTACCGAAATAATAGCGAGATAAGCAACGGTGTATTGACAATTACCGGTGGCGAATACCTGGAAATTATTGCAACTCGCAGATGAATAACGAAACCAACCTTTAATCAAAAATAAGGAGAAACAAGATGGCATTCTTACCCAAATACTTACGCTTCTGGTTATTTGACAATCTTTCGGTGAAAACCATGCGGTATGTCAATACCACCCCTCGTCATAGAGCCTGTGGAGTCGTAGCAGAAGTATACGAACAAATTTCAGATGACTTCTTTGTGAATGGTTCTTTAACCAGTCGCTCACAGG
>JBFFRZ010000018.1:0-16600 GCA_041572715.1 Gammaproteobacteria bacterium | reverse complement strand
CCGCGCGCACTTGATACCAGGAGCAGGATATTCATCGTATTGACAGTGTCTGTTGCGGTGCTGAATCAGCTATTCTGGGATGCGAAAGACGGCTGCAGGAATGAAACAGGCGCAGTCTCTGCATTGTCAAAACTGATTTCTTCCCATGCGTCTTCCTGCATTAACAACTCTCGAAGTAGCAGGTTATTCAGTGCATGGCCTGAGCGATACCCATTGAAACCGCCAACCAGGCTTTTACCCAGCAGATACAAATCCCCGATTGCGTCGAGCACTTTATGCTTCACAAATTCATCAGCGTAACGCAATCCATCTTCATTCAGAATTCGGTAGTCGTCCATGATGATTGCATTATCGATACTGCCACCCAGGGCAAGACTCTTTTCACGCAATTGCTCGATATCTTTCATGAAACCAAAGGTCCTGGCACGGCTGACTTCCTTGACAAAAGATGTAGAGGAGAAGTCTAACTCGGCGTGCTGGGTGCCTGCCTGAAAGAGTGGATGATCGAAATCTATGGAGAAACCGACCTTGAAACCATCAAATGGGTAAAACTCGGCCCACTTGTTGTCTTCCTCAACCCGCACACGCTTCTTGATTCTGATAAAACGTTTTGCTGCTGATTGCTCTTCGATGCCGGCTGACTGGATCAGAAATACAAACGGGCCTGCGCTTCCATCCATGATCGGAACTTCCGAGGCGCTTAGATCGACATAGGCATTGTCAATACCAAGACCTGCGAAAGCAGATAGCAGGTGTTCGACTGTAGAAATTCTGACGTCTCCCTTGCACAGGGTAGTTGCCAGCTGCGTGTCGCCAACATTAGTCGGCGCGGCCTTGATTTCTGTATTATCAGGCAGGTCTACCCTGCGAAAAATAATGCCAGTGTCGACCGCCGCCGGCCTAAGGGTCAGGTAGACTTTCTGACCAGTATGAAGTCCAATCCCTGTTGCACGGATGACGTTTTTGAGCGTTCTCTGTCTGATCATAGTTATTATTTTCTAAATCAACTGCTTACATGCCAGGGTTGAACCGACAATACCCCTCCCGTTTTGCGTGGATATTATAGGGCATTATTTTCCCCGAGCCAAATCATACATTTACACCGGGATTTTCGATTACATATAGATAAGTATTTTTAATCCCCCCATTAATCTGCTTGGCGTCTCAGGAATGCCGGGATATCCAGATACTCAAAATCCTTCTGTACCGGCTCCTCTACAGGCTGACTGATCACCGGCTGCGCAACAGCAGTCTGCTCTTCGCGGGCGGAAATGGCGGCAGTTTCTTCCTGCTTATTGCGCGCTTCTCTCGCTTCAAGGTTAATCAGTCGAATACTATTTTCTGCTTTCATTCGGGCACTGCCTTCCCCGATACCGGTTGCGACTACCGTCACGCGCAGCTCATCATTCATTTCTGGCTCGATCACAGTACCAACAACTACGGTGGCATCTTCCGAAGCAAACTCCTTGATCGCTGCACCGACTTCTTCAAACTCCCCGATGGACAAATCAAACCCTGCCGTAACATTCACCAGAATTCCCTTAACATTGGATAGATCGATATCTTCCAGTAGTGGGCTGGATACTGCTGACTCTGCAGCCTGTCTGGCGCGGTCCTGGCCTTTTGCGCTTGCGCTTCCCATCATGGCCATGCCCATTTCAGACATAACCGTCTTGACATCAGCAAAGTCCACGTTGATGAGACCCTGACGAGTAATCAACTCTGCTATACCCTGTACAGCGCCCAGCAGAATATTATTCGCAGCCTTGAAGGCATCAAGCAGCGTTGTATCTTTGCCAAGGACGGGAACGAGTTTTTCATTAGGAATGATGATCAACGAATCAACGTGCTCCTCCAGTGCCTTGATTCCCGCCTCGGCAATATTCATCCGCTTGCTGCCTTCAAAACAAAATGGCTTGGTTACCACGGCTACTGTGAGAATCCCTAATTCGCGCGCGACCTGGGCGACAATCGGTGCCGCACCGGTACCGGTTCCACCACCCATGCCGGCTGTAATAAAGAGCATATCGGAACCTTCAATGACTTCCTTGATGCGATCCTTATCATCCAGTGCTGCTTGCATACCTATTTCCGGGTTGGCTCCAGCACCCAACCCCTTTGTTGTCTTTTCACCAAGTTGCAGGACCGTTTTGGCATTAACACTGCTTAGCGCCTGCGCATCAGTGTTGGCACAAATAAAATCCACTCCATCTATATTGGCCATGGTCATATGCTGGACAGCATTTCCACCGCCACCGCCAACACCGATAACCTTGATCACCGCATTCTGACTGTACGATTCCATTAGTTTGAACATAAGTTTTTTCTCCGGGCTGTAGAATCAAATATGTAACGTTTAATTAACTTCACCTAAAAACAAACTGCCTATCTTTCTCCACCATCTCTTCCTCTCCGTCTGGACCTTGTAGTCTCCATGTGAAGACAATCCAGACTGAACCAGGCCTACAGTAGTCGCGTAAATAGGATTCTTTACAACATCCTGTAGCCCTGAAACATTCCTCGGTACCCCAAGCCTGACTGGCGCATGGAAAATCTCCTCTGCAAGATCCAGTACGCCTTCCATCCGCGATGCACCACCTGTGAGCACGATACCTGCGGGTATCAATTCCTCGAATCCGCTTCGTCTCACCTCATTCATCACGAGCGTCAACAACTCTTCGTATCGAGGCTGAATAACATCCGCAAGTGTCTGCCTGCTCATACGCATGGCCTTGCGTTCACTTACAGAAGTAACATCAAAAGATTCATCCATGCCAACCATCTGGCTGATTGCACAGCCGAACCTTATCTTGATTTCTTCTGCACTCTGGGTCGGGGTTCTTATGGCAACTGCAATGTCATTTGTCACCTGGTCACCTGCAATTGGCACGATGGACGTGTGCCTGATTGCACCTCCCGTGTATACCGATATATCTGTGGTTCCCGCACCAATATCCACCATGCATACACCCAGCTCTTTTTCATCTTTCGACAAAACGGCATAGCCGGATGCCAATTGCTGGAGAATGATGCTGTCTACCTCAAGACCACAGCGCATCACACATTTAGTGACATTCTGTATCGCACTGTCAGCACAGGTGACAATATGCACCTTTGCCTCAAGCCTGACGCCAGACATTCCCAGTGGCTGCTGAATGCCGTCGTGATCATCGATCAGATATTCCTGGGGTATGACATGAAGTATTCTCTGATCTGCAGGTATGGCGACTGCACCCGCGGCCTCGATAACCCGGTCAATATCGGTTTTGGTAACTTCCTTGTCCTTTATTCCGACAATACCATGTGAGTTCATGCTGTTTATATGTGTTCCAGCGACACCTACAGATACGGAGCTGATTTCACATCCTGCCATCAGTTCTGCCTCCTGCACTGAGCGCTGAATTGACTGGACAGTAGATTCAATATCAACGACTACCCCCTTCTTCAGCCCATGGCAGTCGCTGGTACCGATGCCGACGATATCAATTTCCCCGGAGCCATCCACAACCGCAACTATCGTGGCCACTTTGGACGTGCCTATGTCCAGCCCGACCAGCAGTTGCTCGCTGTTCCTTTTACTGCTCATAAATTTGCCACCTTCCTGATTGCGAGGCCTGACGCATAACGCATGTCAACATACTCTGCGTCGATCTTTCCCGCCCTCATCAGTTCAACCACTTTTTTTACTTTAATCGGGTTCTCGATAATATTGGCTGGCGTCGCAATGAGGCGTCTGTCATCGAAACCAAGTACGTAATCCTGATTTTGCAGAATCGTGACCCGGTTGACAGGCATCTGCCTGATTACTGAAAGAATATTTTTAAGCTGTTCACAACGATAGGTATCGAATGCCGTTTTCTCCATGACGATATCAATCAGCCGTACCGGCAGCTGATCTGAAATACCGTCAACCAGTCTGCAATCACCGAGCATAAGGGACGATGTATTTACGCTGGCTACCGGGTTGATCTCCCTGATCTCGATTTCAACTTCATTTGGCCATGAATATCTCAGCGTCGATGAATCAATTAGCGGCTCATGATTCAGCATCCTGTACACTTGATCTACAAATTTCTGACGTTCCGGATTCTCGATGGATACGCGCTTGATACGGTTTAGAAGACTGTCCTCATCCACTAATACAAATACACCCTTTATTTTTATGGAACGTTCGCCGTCACTATATGCAAATGCCGAAAACAGTACTGCGCCGGCTATGCCCACAAGTAGCGTCAGAACAGCGCCTGAATATACTTTCAACCTAGCCATGTGCTGCATTCCCCAGTATCGCCATACAGGTCTCACTGAAATCAAGACCAATAGCTGATGCTGCCATTGGAACCAGGCTGTGACTCGTCATCCCCGGGACACTGTTAACTTCAATAAACCAGGCGGCACCATCAGCATCGATAATAAAATCAACCCTGCCCCAGCCACGCATACCAATCGACTGGTAAGCCTTTTTGGCAGCAGTAATACAACGCATCCTGACTTCATCCGGTAATTCAGGATTTACCAGGTATCTCGTGTCATCCCTCATATACTTGGCTTCATAATCATAAAAGTCCGATGCCGGCTTCAGGCCTATCAAGGGCATATCCGGCTGACCTTCGATGAACGAAAAGGTATATTCCTCACCGCAAACTTCCTGTTCGATTATTACAAAATCGTCATATTCCAGCGCAACTGCTACCGCATCACCAATCATTGAGGTTTCGGTTACATGCGTAATGCCAATACTCGAACCTTCATTGACTGGTTTTACGTACACCGGGGCCTCCATATCAATACTGTCAAGATCAACACTTTTACCCACTATCCTGTAATCAGGCGTAGGTATGCCTATGCTTCTCCAGACTGACTTGGTATACCATTTATTCATTGATACTGCGGATGCTGCAACACCGCTGCCGGTGTAAGGCACACGGTTATAATCAAGTACCGCCTGCATCTTCCCGTCTTCACCATCACGGCCATGTAGTGCTATAAACACTCGGTCAAATGCCTTGAAGTCAATTTCATGGTCCCTGGTATCTATCATTTCCACATCGATGCCTGCCCGCTGCAGGCCATGGTTGACTGCCTCACCGGACTGCAGGGAAATTTCACGTTCCCTTGATGTGCCGCCGCAAAACACGGCAACCTTCCCGAAGTTGCGCATAGAACTCATGTGGCTGCCCCGGCAATGAACTGCCTCACGATTCGACCAACATTTCCCGCGCCCATGAAAAGCACAACATCGCCATCTTCCACCACATGCTCAAGCACTGAAAATAATGCCTCACTGTCACTGACAGTATGCGCATCCTTTGCGCCCAAACTTCTCAGGGAATCACAGATGACAGAAGAACTCATGCCATGCGTCTCGGTTTCACTCGCTGCATAAACGGGCAGTACCAGCTGGTAGTCAGCCTTGAAAAGCGTTTCCACGAAACCGTCGAACAAATCCCTGACCCGACTGTAGCGGTGTGGCTCAAACACAAACACCAGCCTTCTGCCGGGAAAGACATTTCTGATTGTTTCAATCACATTCGCCATCTCTGTCGGATGATGGCCATAGTCATCGATAACGGTTATGTTGCGGCCACCCTTCATTTCCATACTGGTCGTATTGAACCTTCTGGAAATACCGGCAAAAGATGCCAGGGAGGAGCCAATCAACTGAAAATCAATGTTCAGCTCCAGTCCAACACATATACAGGCAAGCGCATTAAGCACGTTATGTCGTCCGTACTGGCTGATCGTTACCACAGAATCGATACCATAAAGCTTGCTTACGACATGCATATTCACCCCGGATTCTGTTTGCTTCATCTCCCGGCAATAAACTGTCGCGCTCGAATCGAAACCATATGTCAGAACACGCCTGTGTATTTCGGGCAACAGCTCAGTGATGTATTTATCGTCAGCGCACAATATGGCACACCCGTAAAAAGGTATATCAGAAATGAACTGTCTGAAGGCAGCAACCAGCTCGTCCATGCTTCCGTGATAAACACTCAGATGATCGTTATCAATATTGGTAACTATCGAAATGGTTGGATGAAACAGCAGAAAAGAACCGTCGCTTTCGTCAGCTTCCGCAATGAAATACTCACTCTCGCCCAGACTTGCATTAAGATCATTCTTCAGAAGGCGCCCACCAATGACGTAGGTTGGACTCATCCCCGCATGATCCAGCATGCTGGCGATCATACTGGTGGTAGTGGTCTTGCCATGAGTACCTGAAACCGCAATACCATTCTTCTTCCTCATCAGCTCGGAAAGCATTTCCGCCCTCGGCACCACTGGAATACCCATCTCGTGCGCACGAAGCAATTCAGGATTTTCTTTATCTATTGCGCTTGAAATAACCACGACATCTGCATTTTCTATGTTGTCCGCAGCATGTCCGATGGTGACTTTTGCACCCAGCCCTATGAGCCTTGCAACATTGTCACCAGAGGCGACATCAGAACCGCTCACCTGGTATCCCTGGTTCAGCATCACTTCGGCTATACCACACATACCGATGCCGCCGATCCCGATAAAATGTATATTCCTGATTCGCTTCATATCATCTCACCGCAACCAGACCGGGGGCACCTATTCCGGCTGCACTGACTGATCGGCTACTGTCTCTGACTGACAGTTTTCTCAGAGACAGAACCATTCCGATCATAATGATATGACTCACAACACTGGTACCACCATAACCCATGAAAGGCAGTGTGATCCCCTTTGTGGGCAACAGGCCGTAATTGACACCCACGTTCAGCAAAAACTGCACAAAGATGAAGTTCGCAACCAGAAACACCACATAGCTCTCAAACAGGTAGGCTTCCTTCCTGAGTAACAAGGATGTGCGCATCAGCAGGATATACAGATAACCTGACAGCATGACCGCAAACAAAACACCGAGCATGCCGGTTTCTTCCGCGAAAATACTGATGGTAAAGTCGGTATGCGCTTCGGGCAGGTAAAGCATCTTCTGTATGCTTTGCCCCAGACCGATACCTGTTAGTCCACCACTACCCTCTGCGACCATCGCCTGCACCAGCTGGAAACCGGAACCGTAACGGTCCGACCATGGATCGAGCAGTGTCTCAATACGCTTGATGCGATAGGGTTCCGATATAACCAGCCAGACCAGACCCGATACCAGCGCAGTCCCGATATAGACCAGTTTCTTGGTAATACCCGATACAAGTATCACCATGAGGAAAACCACACTAATCAATAACGATAGGGAACCAAAATCAGGCTGCGCCAGCAGTATCAATGAAACGATCATCAATGCTGCAGCAGACATCCTCAGGCCCTGACTATCATTACTTACATAGTAGCGATCCAGCGAATAGGCAAAAAACAGTATAAAACCCAGCTTGAAAAGATCGTAAGGCTGAAAGACAACCGGGCCAAATCGCAACCATCGGGTAGCGCCATTCACATCTACAGACAAGCTAGGAACAAAAACGAGAATACTGAGCAACAGTCCAACCAACATGAACGAGGGAGAGAGACGCCTGAGCAGATTGATTCCGAAAACACTCACCAGATATGCCAGCAGTATACCCAACATCACCCTGAACAGATGGGCATTGGTATGGTAGGTCATGCTCCCATAACCATGATCTGACAGGGCCATCGAAGATGACGAGACCATGACGACACCAATAGCCACCATGGTGAGCGAAACCACGAATACCTTTGACAGCAGGACATTGAGTTGCGTGCCTAACATGATGTAACCCGCCTGGCATGGGCCCTGAAATCATCACCCCGGGCCATATAATCCCTGTACTGATCAAAGCTGGCGCATGCCGGCGAAAACAGAATATCTCCATTAAAGTTACCGACATGTTCGATCGCTTCAGCCAATGTGTTGACTACCACGCAGTCCTCAATCCGATGTGACTGACTTTCCATAACACGTGCATCTTCACCGAATAAAACCAGCTTCCTAATAATATGTGAAAAATCGCTGAATACCTGTTGGTAGTCTTCGCCTTTACCCTTGCCGCCAGCTATCAAACATACCGGCTTCAACTGCGACTCCAACGCTGCCCTGAGTGCATGTACATTCGTACTTTTGGAATCATTGACCCACGCCCTGCCTTGCGCATCATGGCAAACGATTTCCATCCTGTGCGGAAGGCCGATGAATGACCCAAGAGCGGAAACCATGTCTTGAGTGGGCAGGGATAACGCGTCGACAAGCGCCAGAGCAGCACATATATTGAGATAATTATGGCTGCCGACCAGGGACAGCTCGCTGATATCACAGTAATGCTCACCATTTCTGGTTATACATCTATCACTTATCCGAAAAATAATTTTCTGCGTACCTGAATCAGCGAGATAGCCTTCGATACCTTCACCATAGGTAATCTTGCCGCCGGCATTGACCGGGTAAACACTAACCCCGGAATCGGTATATATCTTTTGTTTGACCGCCAGGTATTCCTGCATATCACGGTAACGATCAACATGATCTACGCCAATATTGAGCAGCACAGAACCCATCGAGCCAAAACTCGACATATTCTCAAGCTGATAACTGGAAAGCTCGAGAATATAAAATTCAACATCACTTTTCATGGCCTGCAGCACAGGTATGCCATTGTTACCACATGCCATCGCCCTGATACCTGCAGTGCGCAGCAAGTGCTCGAGCAAGGTCACCACCGTTGACTTGCCATTCGTTCCAGTGACCATGATGACCGGCTTTTTGCATAGCCGCATAAAAAGCTCAACATCATTAATTATTTCAGTCATTTCAACTGCAGGCAGTGCCCTGGGGGCAATACCCGGGCTTTTGATCACATACCCCTGAAAACCGGACAATACTCCGGCACAGCCCGGATAGTCGGCCTGGTCATCACAGACGCTATAGATAATCCCAGCACGGCTGAAATAATCAGCAACAGATTGACCGGTCCTGCCCATGCCCGCAATTAACAGATTTTCCTTATAGGCGACTGACATGACTACCGCACCTTCAACGTCGCAAGACCGACAAGCACAAGCACAACGGTAATAATCCAGAAGCGGACTATCACCTTGGGTTCCGGCCAACCCTTCAGCTCAAAATGATGATGTAGTGGTGCCATCCTGAATATACGGCGCCCCAGCAACTTGAAACTGGCTACCTGCAATATGACGGATACGGCCTCAATAACAAATACCCCGCCCATGATCAGTAACAGAAACTCCTGCCTGATCAGGACAGCCACAATACCCAGTGCGGCCCCCAGGGAAAGCGCCCCTATATCACCCATAAAAACCTGTGCCGGGTAAGCATTAAACCAGAGAAACCCGAGACCCGAACCCACAACGGCAGCCAGAAAAACAGCAATCTCGCCAACATTACGCACATAGGGGATGGAAAGGTATTCGGCATAATTAACATGCCCTGCCATGTATGCCACGCCGCCTAACGCTCCGCTGACCAACACCGTTGGCATGATCGCCAGACCATCAAGACCGTCGGTAAGATTAACGGCATTACTTGAACCAACAATGACAAGAACGGAAAACAGAATAAAGAAAATACCCAGATCAATGGTTACATCCTTAAAGATCGGAATAATGTAAAGCAATTCGGCCTGTTCTGTAGCCGTCAGATAGATCGCGCTGGAAAAAACAAAGCCAAGTACAGTTTGCAGAGTAAACTTGGCAGAGGCACTCAGACCCTTACTATTACCGTACAGCACCTTCTGATAATCATCATACCAGCCGATCATTGCATAGCTCAGCAAACAGAGAACGCTGAACCACACATACTTGTTCTCAAGATCCCCCCACAATAACGTGGTCACAACAATGGAGATAACAATAAGCATGCCACCCATGGTAGGAGTGCCTGATTTACCAAGGTGCGATTGTGGGCCGTCATCACGGATACTCTGACCGATCTGCCTTCTAATAAGGGTACGTATCAGGAATGGGCCAACCGTCAAGGAAATAACCAGGGATGTCAGCACGCTGAGGATTGATCGCATGGTGATATAGTCAAAGATCGAGAATACCCGATCATATTCCTGAAGAATTTCAGCCAGCCATAAAAACATGGTTACGCAAACTCCTCTTTCAGATGCTGGCTTACCCGGTCTAACTGAAACCTGCGTGAAGCCTTGACCAGAATGGTGTCACCAGCTTTAACGAAGTTGCTCAGGGAAGAATACAGATCTTCCACCGAGCCATAATGATATTTTTCCCCAGCAAAAGCCTCATAGGTGGGCAAGGCCATATCGTCATAGACAAACATCGCATCAACCTGATATTCAGATGCCAGGCTACCGATCATTTTATGGAGCTCTTCCTCTTTTTCCCCAAGTTCGGCCATACCCGCAAAGACAAATATTTTCCTGCCGGGCCGTTTTGATAACACTTCCAATGCGGCAGCAGTGGAGGCAGGATTTGCATTGTAGGTATCATCAATCAGGCTGATTCCTTCGCTTAATTTACTAACCTGAAGTCGACCCTTTGTGCCGCGAAATTTTTCCAGCCCCTGAATTATAAGTTTTGCATCAATATCCAGCGCACAGGCGATTGCTATTGCCGCAAGCGAATTCGATACATTATGCCGGCCAGGCACGGACAGGTGATAAACAAGTTTGCCGACGGGAGTCTGAGCAGTTACATTTAACCCGGATTCGAGCACATCGTACTGGCCCGTTACATCAGCCCCGGCGTTCAAACCATAGGTGATCACCGAGGACCCGGCTACTTTATCAGCAAGCCTGTGCGCATATTCCCCATCATTGTTTATCACCACGAATCCACTGTCACGTGTTGCGGCGATGATGGATGATTTTTCCTCAAAGACATCATCCCGGGAACCTATTCCTGACAGATGCGATTCGGAAATCGTTGTCACCACAGAAATATCAGGTTCAACAATATCTGACAGATATGCGATTTCCCCCTGTTCACTGGTACCCATCTCCACCACAACAAATTCATCTTCCACAGATGCGGAAAGCAGTGTCAGAGGGACCCCGATCTTGTTATTGTTGTTCGCCAGCGTTGCGGTCACCTGCCCACACTCCCTGCAGATACAAGCGACCATTTCTTTCACGGTTGTCTTGCCGTTACTGCCTGTTATACCAATAACCTTTGCAGTCAATCTGTTACGGTAGAGCTTCGCAATATTGCCAAGGGACAGAATCGTATCCCTGACCCTGATCGAGGGTATCTGTGCATTTACAGACGATGACACGACCAGAGAGGCCGCACCCGAAGCAATCGCTTTTTCAACAAAGTCATGCCCGTCAAAATGCTCGCCTTTGATCGCCAGATAGGTATCACCCATCTTTAGCGTGCGGGTATCTGTACTCAGATTTCTTATCACCGCATCAACCGTAAAGGCTGCATCCTTTTCCAGCGCTGACAGTTCCGAGAAACGCACATCAATATTCATTGCTGTCTCACATGTTCCATCACAGCGTCCATATCGCGATGAAACAAACGATGATTGCCGTAGGTAATAGTGGACTCATTACCCTTGCCCAGTAGCAATACCAGGTCATTTCGGATTGCCGAATCAAGCACACAGCCAATCGCCTTGCGCCTGTCACGACAAACAATGATATGAGTCTTGTCTTCAATGCCGGCCAGAACATCACAGATTATTTCCTCTGCCTGATCACCCCTGACATTGTCGTCAGTCACAATGACCCGTTGTGAGTGACTCGCAACAGACCTGCCCATGATCGGACGCTTGCCCCTGTCACGATCACCGCCGCAACCAAAAATGCACCAGACCTTGCCTCGCTCGCCCGCATGCAGCATATGATCACTCATCACTGCATCAATCCCTGCCGGCGTATGTGCATAATCTACGCATACCTTGACACCCTTCTGATCCAGAACACACTCCATTCTTCCCGGGACTGCCTTTACCGAAGCCGCTGCCTTGACCACATCAATCAGCGGATAGCCCGATACATGACATACAAGCACTGCTGCAACCATGTTTTCCAGGTTGAACTGACCGCTTACACCTGTTTTGATCAGCTCGCCGTGACTCGCTGTTTTTATCTCGACCATGCTGGACGCATGAGCCGCATCTTCCATAAATCGGTAGGCAAAATGTTGATCCTGTTTCTCTTCTTTCATGCCATAGCTGGTGAATACATCATCATGGCGCGCTATCTTCCTCTCGATGAGTCGTTGCCCTGCAGGGTAATCTGCATTAATTATCCAATGAGCCACCTTGTAATCTTCAAAAAAAGAAATCTTGGTTTCTTCGTAAGCATCCATGCTGCCGTGAAAATCCAGATGGTCTCTGGATAAATTGGTAAACATACCGACGCTGAAATCAAGCCCTTCAATCCGATTGAGCGCAATTGCATGAGAACTGACCTCCATGACAACATGATGGCAACCACGCCGATATAACGATGAGATGTATCGATACAGTGTCACAACATCAGGAGTCGTATTTCTGCTCGCCACAAGGCCATCAGAAAGAATTCCATAACCCAGGGTTCCGATATAACCTGCAGACTCACCCAGCAACCCGAACAACTGGCAGGCAAAATGTGCTGTACTGGTTTTTCCATTGGTTCCAGTGATACCGACAAGATCTACTTGTGCAATATCATTTCCATAAACCGCCTGCACCAGCGTAAATGCAAATTGCCGAACATCCTCAACCTCAACAACCTTTTCCGGATGACCGAAATCTTCTGTACCTGACGCTCCTTGCGCACAGACCACAGCTAGTGCGCCCCTGTCTAATGCAAGTGAAATATATGCTGACGATTTTTCGGAAGCGATGAAGATATCTTTTTCGCCAAGATCGTCTGTATGCTCACATACACCAACACCATCTCCATAGTCTTCCTTGAGCCGGGCCAGAAACTCGAGGGGAGCGATACTCATATCGATGTACCTGCGCCGGGGGCGGCTACTTTTTCCATATCAGGCATGACATCCAGGTAAGACAGCACCCGGGAGACCACCCTTGAAAACACGGGTGCAGCCACCTGGCCACCATAGAATCCGTTTTTTCTCGGTTCATCGACAATGACTGCGACCACAATTTGCGGATCGTTTACCGGCGCAAGACCGGTAAACACAGCTACATAACTGTGATCCTGGTAAATGCCATTTTTCAGCTTTTTCGCCGTCCCTGTTTTACCCGCGACCATATATGCTGCCGTATCAGCAGCCTTACCGGTTCCTTCAGGGCTAATGACACCATGCAGCATATCGACAACCTTTCGCGCCACCCCGGCATCCATCACGCGTTCTCCACGAACCGGGGAGCTATTGTTCAATACGCTAACATCCCTGCGGATACCTTCATTTGCCAGCACCATGTAACTGTTGGCCAGTTGCAATGCACTGAGCGCTGCACCGTAACCAAACGAGAGAAAGCTTTTATAGGTGCTACCCCATTCCGGTTGCGGCACAACCAGACCTGTGGCTTCGCCGGGCAATTCAATACCGGAAGCAGAAAACAGACCATAGTCACGTAATTTATCTGCCAGTATTGCGTCATCAATACGTTGTGCGATCTTTATGATGCCAACATTACTGGAACGGGAAAGCACACCGGCAACATCGAGTTCTTTATAGTTTCTGCTGTCCTTGATCTTTTTGTCCGCGAGCCTGATGTAGCCGGGCGAAACATCAAACCGCTCATGTGGATCCAGCGATGCGCTCTCCAGCGCCGCCGCAACTATAAATGGCTTGATCGACGAGCCCGGTTCAAATATATCGGTAACCACCCTGTTACGGATATTTCTCGCTACCATCGACCCTCTGTCATTCGGGTTATAGGCCGGATAATTAACCATAGCGAGTACTTTTCCGCGCTTGACATCCAGCACAACCAGCATTCCGGAAACCGCATCATGATGGGCAATTGCATCACGCAATTCACTGTAACCGATATACTGGATATTCCTGTCGATACTGAGTTCCACATTCTGCCCGTCAATCTTGACTTTGGGCGTGTCAATCACCTCAAAACTTCTGCCCAGGCGATCCCTGATCACACTGATTTCCCCGTCAGTACCCTGCAGGTGATCATTGAATGCGAGCTCGACGCCTTCCACCCCATTACCATCGATATCGGCAATACCAACGATATGACTAAAGACGCCCCCTTCAGGATAAAGCCGCTTACGCTCTGTTATTGTGGAGACAATGCCAAACTTCGCATCTTTAATCTTCGTAGCTATATCAGGACCGACCTGCCGCCGGATATACATAAAGTTTTTACCCGAAAGTTTTTCCGCTTTTCTTTTTAGCGTATAGAAATCATCGCCCAGCAATCTCGATAGCTTCATCAGACCATCCAGGTCCTCAAGCAGATCTGATGGGTCGGCCCACACCGAAACCGAAGGCGCACTGATAGCAAGCTCAGTTCCGGAGCGGTCAACTATACTGCCCCTGTATGCGTGCTGAGGGATATTGCGCTTGTAATGGCGTTCCCCTTCATTCCTGAGAAACTCACCCTTGGCGACATGCACATACACCACGCGCGCGGAAACGCCAAAAGCCATGAGCAACATCAACAATACGATGAGTATGTGCCAAATCGTTTGCCTTTTGATCACACCATCCAGCATCACATCCTCAGATACGCATAGTTTGAATACTCGTACTTCATCCCAAGCTGCTCTACCGCAATTTTCTCGATCCTGGAATTTGCACTCCATGCTGCATACTCAACCAGCAACTGGGACCACTTGTCGATCAGGATATCCTTGTCACGCATAACCCGGGCCAGCTCTATTCCGACAAGCCGCTTCTGGTACTGGTTGTGAACGACGCCAAGCGCAGTCGCCGTGTTAAGCATGATCAGAACCACTACCAGGGAAACCGCTCTCATACCGCGAGTCTCCTGATGGCTCTGAGCTTTGCGCTCCTGGCCCTCGGGTTGAGTCGTATTTCATTTTCACCTGGCCGAATCAGTTTAGCCACATAGACAAAGTTACTGCGTAACTCGGCCTGAGTGAGTGGCAGACGATCAGGAATATCCTTTCCCACTACTGACTCGCGGAACATTCTTTTAACAATACGATCTTCCAGCGAATGGAAAGTTACAACAGCAGCCACGCCGCCATCGGACAGAATATTCAACGCCTCGGCCAGGCCAGCCCTCAGATGAGCCAGCTCATTATTGATATGCATACGAATCGCCTGAAAAGTCTTGGTAGCCGGGTGTATCTTTCTTTGCACTTTTTCTTTTTCCGGAATTGCCCGGGAAACAACTTCTGCCAATTGGGCGGTCGTTTCGATAGCCGACTTTTTACCTTGCTCGATGATCTCTCTGGCAATGCGCTTTGCCATACGTTCTTCACCAAGCGTCGAAATTACCCGGGCAAGCTCCTTGAAGGAAACCGTATTCAGCCATTCAGCAGCACTCAGACCAGCTTCAGGGTCCATTCGCATATCCAAAGGTCCATCGTTTCTAAAGCTAAAACCACGAGAAGCGTCATCCAGTTGTGGTGACGACACCCCCAAATCAAAAACAATGCCGTTTACCTTTGTCGGCATATCCAGTTCTTCAAGTGTTTCGACAATCCGGTCGTAATTCTTTTGTGCCAGCGTTAATCGCGGCTCATTTGCGAACGCCCTTTCTCCGTGGGCTATCGCTGCCGGGTCAACATCCAGTGCCAGAACCCGGCCATCGTCATTCAGCCTCCCCAGGATGGCTTCACTGTAACCACCCCGGCCAAACGTACAATCAACTATAAAGTCATCACCTTGCGGCTGGAGACATTGCAGGACTTCGTTAATCAGAACTGGTTGATGCTCAAGGCTGGTCGTCTCCATCTAGAGGGACAGACCGGCAATCTCATCAGGTAAATCCAGTGCAGCGATATCCTTGATATCATCCATCCAGGCGGCTCTTTTGACCTCAAACTGTTCAGCATCCCAGAGTTCAAACTTCCTGGTCTGCCCCATCAGTACCGCTTTTTTACTGATCCCGGCAAACTCTCGCAGGGGCGCCGGCACCATCAGGCGGCCATTAGCGTCCATTTCTACTTCAGTGGCGTGGCCGATCAAGGCGCGCTGGAGTTTTCTTGCCGAAGCGTCGAATGTCGGCATACGATCCAGCTTACGCTCGATCTCTTCCCAGATTTTCAACGGATATATCGAGAGACAACGATCCGGATCCACTGTGATCACAACCTTGCCGCCAAAACGCTCCGACAATATGGCGCGATACTTCGTCGGTACCGCCATCCGGCCCTTGGCATCCAGATTTAAATTGACCACCCCGCGGAACATTTATTCTACTTAACCCCATTATTAACCACTTTTATCCACTTATGTGCACTATAGGCTGACAAATTAGCACTTTCAAGTACTTATTGGTGAATTTACTTTAAATAACAGGCGCTTAGGGGTTGTTTACAGTGTTCAATTAGGGTGAAAAATGACGAAATATCATATTGAATCACCGGGATGAACCACCTGTTTAAGAAACTACTTTAAGTTACCTGGGGTGAAAAAATGCGGGGTATTGATCGATAAGCCGGATTCTGTCGTGGACAGCCATTCATCTGGGACATTCGTCACCGAATGCCTCTAGCGACCTACCCGGAAGCATTGCGGGCCACAATATACTTCCCTATTTGGTCTTGCTCCAGGT
>JBFFRZ010000017.1:0-16667 GCA_041572715.1 Gammaproteobacteria bacterium | reverse complement strand
TAACCACCCTTGACTCTCGGATAGATGGTGCCCGTTTGCTCATAAATCCACTGCTGTGAAATCTTTGAGCGCATTCCACCACGGAAACAGTAGAGTGCGCCTTCAGGATATTTTTCAGTGAAGCTCTGCCACTCATTCACACGGGCCTGCTTTACATCTCCGGATACCAGTTCATGTCCCAGGGCTATGGCCTGCTCCTGGCCCTGTTCCTTGTAGCGAATGCCAATATCATGACGTTCTGCATCATCCATCAGTGGCAGGTTGATTGTATGAGGGAAGGCCCCATGTTCGTATTCTATGGGCGCACGCACATCCATCATGGGCACATCATGCAGGAACAGTTGTCGGTAGTCGTCTATCTGTGTTAATTCCATTGGCGCGATTGTAGGACTTTCCGGTAATTAGACAAGGTGCGTGGTGATAGAATGAATTATGTACTTTGAAGTTGCAGATATTACAGCCTCGATCCCGATGCTGATACTGTGGGGCGCAGTTGTCGGACTGGTCTTTTCAACCGTGGGTGCTGCCGGGGGCATACTTTCTTCCTTCGGACTCATCACGATTTTTGCTATACAGGATCCTAACCTGGTTAAACCTATGGCCCAGTCACTTACGCTGGTGACACCATTGATCGCAGTTCCATTATATATCCACCAGTGCCGCGTTATGTACCTGTTAGCTGCATTGCTCGGGGTGGGTGGCATACTGGGGGCAATTATCGGCAGTAGCCTGTCCGCGGTATGGTTGTCAGATATGGACCTGTTCAAGCCGGTATTTGCCATTCTGGTGTTCTTTATCGCCGGACAGATGATCTGGCAGTTGATTCGACCTGATCCACGAAGCAATGAGCTGAGCCACACCATGCGTGCTGCAGAGGCTTTTGAAATGCAGGTAAGGCGTGGCGGAGAGGTTTGTGAAATGGGCGTCAAGCTTGTGCATTTCTCATGGTCCAAAGTCATCGTGCAGTTTGGCAATGAACAGTTTTCATATCGTCCATGGCTGCCTTTTAGTGTGGGTATGGCAGTCGCCGTATTGTCATCTGCTCTTGGAGTAGGTGGCGGTTTTTTACTGGTGCCATTCATGAGTATCATCATGCGATTGCCGATGTACGTAATTGCCGGTACTTCGGCATTGGCAATATTGCTGCACTCGGTGACTTCTATTGGCAACTACATGCGAATGGGTGTCGATCTTGATTATTACCTGCTCGTTTTTTTATTATCCGGTGTGATTATCGGTTCGGCAATAGGCCCCGTAATTAGTCGCTATATCCCGGAAAAAACCTTGCGAGTGTTATTGTGCATGGTGCTGGTATTTATTGGGATACGATATGTTGGCCTGTTTTGAGGGAGTGTTTGATACCGGCGATAGAAAAACAATGCTAAAGTTTGCCGCCGGTATATTCTGAAGGTGTTTTGATGGCTTGTATTCTGCTCATTGATAATGGCTCTAAACGCGCCGATGCAACCTTGCAGCTGCGGCGACTTGCTGCAGGCCTGTCCGACAGGATCAGCCAGCCGGTTTACCCGGTATCCCTGCAGCATGCCAATGCAATCGATGCGGCCGACCTTGGCGGAGAGCCTGCACTGATCTTTAGTGAATTCATCAGTTCCAGGCTGCAGCAGGGCATACGCGAATTCATTGCGCTGCCGCTATTCTTTGGCAACAGTCGCGCACTGACTTCATTTATCCCGCAGCAGATCGCCATGCTTGAGGAAAAATATGGCGAGTTTGAACTGGTGCAGGCAGATACCCTGTACCCATTGCCGCATGGCGATCCCCGACTGGCAGAAATTCTTTATGATCATACGATGCAGACCATTCGCATGCAGGATTCAGAAATTCACCATGCTGTGCTGGTTGAGCATGGTTCTCCATTGCCTGAAGTCAACAAGGTGCGGCGTGATGTTGCCGTGATGCTGCAACAGTTGCTCGAATCACAGGGCCATTATTCGCTCGAGCAGGCGGTGATGGAACGTCGCAAGGGTGACCAGTTTGATTTCAACGGTGATCTGCTTGAAGACTGGCTGGTTGCCAAGGCGATGGATGGTGTCATGCACATCGTGGTTGTCATGCTGTTCATACTGCCCGGGCGACATGCCGGCGAGGGAGGTGATATAGAAACAATATGCCAGGAGGTCATGCAGCGTTACCCGGGACTTAAAGTGTATGTTACGCCACTGGTGAGTGAGCATCCGCGACTGCTCGATATCCTGGAATCCAGGTTGCTGGCGGTATCAAAGCGTTAGCCAATGTTGACCCGTACCCTGTATCGGCTGGTTGATATTCGCGAGCATGAAGTCAGGGCACTGGTCTGGTCTTTTCTGTATTTCTTCCTGCTGCTTTGTTCATACTACATTCTCAGACCGGTAAGGGATGAGATGGGCATCCTGGGCGGGGTCAAGAATCTGCCCTGGATGTTTACCGGAACCTTTATTGCCATGTTGCTGGTTGTGCCTCTGTTTGGCTGGGTCAGCGCCCGGTTTCCACGCCAGCGTTTCCTTCCCTATGTCTATGTTTTCTTCATTGCTAACATTCTGATTTTTTACCTGGCTTTTTTGTCCGGTTGGCAACAGGCGTACGTGGCGCGTGCATTTTTTATCTGGATCAGCGTATTCAACCTGTTTGTCGTGTCCGTGTTCTGGAGTTACATGAATGACCTGTATGACCAGGCACAGGCAAAACGCCTGTTTGCCGTGATCGCAACCGGTGGAAC
This sequence comes from Gammaproteobacteria bacterium, assembly GCA_041572715.1. Lineage (GTDB taxonomy): Bacteria > Pseudomonadota > Gammaproteobacteria > JAJDYQ01 > JAJDYQ01 > JAJDYQ01. Next base: position 13,951 of record JBFFRZ010000017.1, on the reverse strand, counting down.
CGCCGGAGCAATTACCGGTCCCGCGGTTACGGCATCACTGGTAGAAAGCATGGGCGTCAGCCACATGTTGCTGATCTCTGCCGTATTGCTTGTCTTTACCCTGGTGTGTATTCAAAGACTGTCGGTCTGGTACGACGCCCATGCCACTGAGCAGCAGCAGGAGCTGGTACAGCGCCCGATGGGCGGATCCTGGATCGCAGGTGTTCAACTGGTCTTGCAATCGCCATACCTGCTGGGCATAGGTTTACTGATCGTATTGTATTCAACCCTTTCCACATTTTTGTACTTGCAGCAGGCCAGTATTGTGCAGGCCAGCTTCAGTGATTCGGCTGAGCGCACATCGGTGTTTGCCATGATCGATCTTGCGGTGAACGTGCTTACGGTACTCACGCAGCTGTTTCTGACCAGCCGACTGGTCAGACGTCTCGGCTTGCCGTTCTCGCTCGCGTTGATTCCGGGCTTGCTCGTTATCGGTTTCATAGCACTTGCCATCGCGCCGGTGTTATCGGTGCTGATTATCGTGCAGGTCCTGAGAAGGGCCGGTAACTACGGAATCATGAGGCCGTCCAGGGAGATGCTGTATTCCGTCCTCGGGCGCGAGGAAAAATACAAGGCGAAAAACTTTATCGATACCGTCGTTTATCGTGGCGGCGATGCAGCCAGTGCATGGGTATATGATGGATTCAGGGCAATGGGATTAAGCCTGGGACAGATCGCCATGATTGCAGCACCGCTGGCCGCAGTGTGGGCGCTGGTATCGTGGAAACTGGGTGTACGTCGTGAAGCAATGGAAAAGACATAGCAGGAGGTTAACCATGGACAAAGAACGTCGAAACCTGATCAAGGCACTGCTGGCACTGGGTATCAGTGCACCGATGCTGCCCGGGTTGCTCAGGGCAGCGGAACAGAACACCATCACCAAACCCATTCCTTCATCCGGGGAGCAACTGCCGGTGATCGGTGTTGGTTCCGCAAGGACATTTGATGCACTGGGCGACGCTGAAATGATGCAGCGGTTGCAATCAGTGCTGCAGACATTCTTTGATCAGCACGGGACATTGGTGGATTCATCACCCATGTACGGAACGGCACAGGCAGTCATTGGCAAGCTGCTGGCCAGTACCAGTGGCGCTGAAAAACTTTTTGCTGCGACCAAGGTGTGGATCGATGGTGAACAGGAAGGCATTGAACAGATGGAGGAGTCCCGCCGGTTATGGGGTATCAGGCGTTTTGACCTGATGCAGATTCATAACCTGGTCGACTGGTCGAGACATCTAAAGACTCTGAACAAAATGAAAGCAGAAGGGAAACTGCGTTACACCGGGATCACTACGTCACATGGACGTGATCATGCAGAACTGGAGGCGGTGCTGAAAAAACACCAGTTTGATTTTGTACAGTTAAGTTACAACATGGCGAACCGCATCGTGGAGGAACGTCTGTTGCCGATAGCTCAGGAACGGGGAATCGCGGTCATCGTCAATCGACCGTATCAGAAAGGTGCCTTGTTTCGCCGGGTCAAGGGCAAAGCATTACCCGACTGGGCCGGAGAACTGGGTATCAACAGCTGGGGCCAGTATTTCCTGAAATACATTGTTTCCCACCCTGCAGTGACCTGTGCCATCCCGGCTACTACCAAGGTCAAGCATATGATAGATAACATGGGCGCCCAGAAAGGTCTTTTACCTGACCAGAGGATGCGTGAAGAGATGTTTAATTACTTCAGGTCCATCTGACTATTAACCAGGCGATTAAATATCCGGCTGAGATACACCACTATATGTCCTGGACAGAAGTTCCATGGGTATTGATTGTTCAGTACTTAAAGAGAGGCGTGTTATCTGCACAGAAACCAATCTCATACTATTACTATGAAGCTAAGTCTGCGTACGCCAACGCCGCAGGTTGATGATACAATTTGCCTGATTCCCTAACGCAATTCAATGAACAGAGCGAGATCTGACTATGTTGAAATTTTCTGGAAATTTACTGATGACTCTGGCCGGTTTGCTGATGCTGGTTACGACCAGTGTTCAGGCCGATGTCTTTGAGGAGATTCTGAAAAGAGGCACATTGCGCGTCGGTGTATCACTGTTTACACCCTGGACCATGCAGGATGGTGCCGGCAAGCTTTCCGGCTTTGAGATCGATGTGGCGAACAAGCTGGCTACAGACATGGGTGTCAAGCCGGAATACAAGGTTTACGTCTGGGAAGAGATCATTCCCGCTGTCATGAAAGGGGATATCGACGTTATTGCAGGGGGTCTGGCAATAACACCGAAACGGGCGCTCAAAATCAATTTTTCACAGCCTTATGCCGATTCCGGTATCTCGATGGTCACGAATACCGAGAAGACGAAGCACATCAAGCAGTTCGAAGAGCTGAACCAGAAGGATATTACCATTGCTGTCGTTTCAAAAACCGCGTCCGGCGATCTTGCTTCAACCCTATTCGACAAAAGCACCATCAAGACATTTGATACCGCGCAAGCTGCAGAGCAGGCGGTTTTAAACGGGGATGTTCACGCCTGGGTTGCATCCAGTCCTCAGCCCAGGTTTCTGGCGTTAACGCATGCGGACAAGGTTGATCTGCCGTTGGCACAACCTCTATTACCCTACAAGGCGGGTTTCGGTATCAAGAAGGGCGAACAGGAGTGGCTGAATTATCTGAATGCCTGGGTCACCGCACGTCAGGGTGACAAGTGGCTTTCAGCCACACATAAGTACTGGTTCAAATCTTTGAAGTGGCGCGAGGAAACCAGGTAGTAATGGAGGCGATCATTACAAGTATCACAGCGCGCGGCGCAAGCCAGTGGTTGACTGGCCCGCTGATCCTGGTGCTTTCATCCATGGCACTGGTCGCAAGTGCTCAAAGGCTGGACATCACAGGCTTGCATCTCGATGATCTGTTGACTGACGAGATGTACAAGGATGAGATTGAGTGGCGGCCTCCGCCTAAGTATGAAAGTGAATGGCGCGCCGCGAAAAGCAATCAGAAGGCAGAGCGCCATATCCAGTTCGGTTACGATTCTGCTTACGAGGAGCTAAGATACAGGGACCATAATACGGGCCAGAGCACCACTTTCGGGCATGAGCGTACGAAATCCAATACTTTAATGCGGATTCGGTTCTAGCATTCGAAGCAGATATCCCTGCCAGCAGGAAACACAGCCCAGTTTCCCTGATGTGGCACTAACTACAGGTACACCAGTCCGAGGATACAGATCCCGGTCAGCATTCCACCAACCACGCGTTGAAACATGACCGGGTTTTGCAGGATCATGTCATGCGCTTTCAGACCAGCGATGTGACCGACCGCCGCGAGTGGGACCAGCAACAGTGAACTGTAGAAATGCAGATCCACGTCGAGTGCCGCAAAAGTGACCATCTTGATCGTGACCAGGGTGATCCATAGTACAAACAGCGTATTGCGTAGCATCGATTGCGCAACATGGCGCATGAATACGGCAACCATTAATGGTGCTCCGGTCAAAGAAGTGCCAGCAACATAACCACCAGCAACCAGCAGAGTTCTATCCAGCCAGTCCCGGTTGCTTTGTATTTTCAGGTTAGCCAACCACATGAGGCCATAGGTCAGGGTAATAGAATAGATAAAAACCAGTAACCACTGGTTGGGTATATTCAGCAGTCCAAATACACCGGCTATTGCCGCGGGGATGATAAACATCAGGGCCTTGCGCAAGTATGGCCAGTCTACTTGCCGGATGCGGGTTCTCAGCGTCAGACCAGAAAAGAACAGCAGATGAAAACCGATGACGGGCAACCAGAACAATGGCTGGTCATGGATAAACAGCATTAGCGGCAAGCCCAGCGCAGCGCCGCCAAAACCCAGTCCGCTACGGACAAATCCCGTCCAGATAAACACCAATGCGGACAGGATGATATCGGTGGTGCTGAATTGCAGCAGCAGTGCTTGTTCGTGGAGAAAGGACATGGTGAAGAAAGCCGCCGGACAGCGAATGCCCGGCGGGCATAACTGGCATTACTCTGCAGCGGCTTCTTCGCTGGCCTCTGCTTCAGTTTCAGCCGCCGCAGTTTCCTCTGCTGGGGCTTCTTCTTCAACAGGTGCTGCCTTTGGTTCGGGTATCTTGATCAGGCCTTCTGCAAGCAGGATTTTTGCCTTTTCTTCGCCATTGATCGGGCGCTTGTTTGAATCAACTACTGCAAAACGATCATCACGGCGTTTCAGAATCGCATACTCATCGGTCTTTTTGACGACTTTCATCGGGATTTCTCCATAGGGTTGAAAAAGAGCGCGGATTATGGAGAAAGGGTGAAGCAGAGTCCAGCGGCAGCTCAGCACAAAAACGTCTGCGCAGTACGTGTTGGTTTACCAGGGAATGACATCATCCATTTTGGACATTGGCCTGATACTCCTGCTCATATGGTACATATGGACATTCATGGTCTCGGTATGATGCAGCATCACTTTTATGGATTGATTCATCTCATCCATCCTGTTCTGCATGACCGGCAATGCCTGCATGTTCAGATTCATTTCGCCCATATCCTCACTCATGGAAGCAACTTTCAGGGTCATCCGGTCTACCGAGTTGGACATGACTCATACCTGCTCTGCAATAACCGCCATGTTGTGTTCCATTTTCGGATCAATACTGGCGGTGAGGTCATGAATGTCTTTGGTCAGGCTATAAATCAGCCAGAAGCCCGAGATGCCCAGCATGCCCAGCACGAATATGGCGGGGTAGACCATACGTTCCCATCGCCGGGTACTGGCTTCAAACGACTGGATGAACGGGTAGACCGTATCTTCCCAGCGTTTGGTGCTTTGCTCGAAGGTTGTTACGAAGTGTGTCAGTGCTTTTTCCAGGCTTTGCAGTTCACTGGCGGGGGCGCTTTCAGCAGTTTTGGGCGCTTTCTTTTCCATGGTCTATATTTATGATTGTTGTAGCCGAAAAATCTAGCATGTTTCTTTTTGGCTAACATGATTAACGTCAAATCAACTCATCTTGTATCTAAATATCATCGGCTAATGAGGATATCTGGTTTTCAGGTTGGCGATCTATGGGGTGGCATAGCCGCGGTCGCGGTTATTTTGCCGCAGGCCATGGCATTTGGTGTTGCCCTGATGGCTACCGCTGGTTTCAGCGCATCTGAAGGCGCTATTACCGGATTGATCGGGACCGCTGCAGTATGCCTGATGAGCGGACTGGTCGGCGGTACACGCGGCCTGATCAGTGCGCCCACCGGCCCCATGCTTGTCATACAGGTGGCTGCGTTGACCGCGCTTTATGAAGTCGGTCTTCATGGTAGTGAATTACTCACTGCACTCATGGTGCTGCTGCTCGTAATGGGGTTGATGCAGTTTCTTATTGGACTGTCCGGCGGTGGTCGACTGATTAAGTTCCTGCCCTACCCGGTAGTAGCCGGTTTTATTACCGGTTCCGGTGTATTGATGATTCTTTCCCAGGTCAAGCCACTAAGTAACGGTGCAGATGACGCGATCTGGCAGGCCTGGTACTGGTTGCCGATCGCTACAGCGGCGGTGACCTATTTCACGATGAGCGCAACGCCGGCGTTCTTTCCACGAATACCGGGTACGGTCGCAGGCCTGGTCATCGGTACGGTTTTTTTCCAGGCGGCAACGTATATGGTACCCGGAGCGGTACCATCGCAATGGGTGATTGGTAGCCTGCCGACACCGACCGGTCTGGGCATCAACATAGAATTCACCAGCATTCTTGGGTTGCCCTGGGAGATTATTATCCCCTCTGCATTGGCACTGTCTGTACTGGCATCTATCGATACTCTGCTGACTTCAGTTGTGGCTGATGTCGAAACGCGGGTCAGGCATGTCGCCAGTAAAGAGTTGGTTGGCCAGGGGCTGGGGCAGATGCTTGCCGGTTTTACCGGTGGTATGGCAGGGGCAGGAACAACTGGCGCCACGCTGGTTTCAGTGCGTTCAGGTGGACGTCGTTGGGCCGCGTTGTTTGCGGCACTGACCATTATCATCCTGATTTTTATTGGCGGCCCGATTGGCACTATTCTGCCCATTAGTGTGCTCGCTGGTGTGATCCTGCACGTTGCTATCGGTATGCTCGACCGGGATATCATTACCTGGTTCCAGAAAAAGTCCGCGGTTATGGATGGCGTTATTGCGTTGCTGGTGACCATGGTGACAATTGTTTACGACCTGATGGTTGCGGTTGGGGTCGGTATTCTGATTGCCGTCATTATATTTATCCGCAATGAAGTTCGGTCCAATGTCATCCATCGTCGTTCCAATGCGGCACAATTTCATTCGGTGAAAATGCGTTCGGAGGAAGAGCGGGAAGTACTTGATTACAATGCTGAACGGATAGTGATGTACGAACTCAAGGGCAACCTGTTTTTCGCAACCGCGGACCGTTTGTTCGAAGAACTGTTGCAGGACCTGGAGGGCAATGCGTACCTGATTCTGCATATGCGCCGTGTTCGACAGATCGATTTGACCGCAATCAAGATTCTGCAGCAGATCGCAGAACGTTTACATGCCAGTGGGGGTGCGCTGGCCTTCTGTGAAATGCATTCAGAACTGGGGCTTGGTCGCAAGATGCACAAGGCACTGAGGCAGGTGAGCAGCAGTGCCTCAAAATGGAAGGTCAGGACTTTTCTGGGATCGGATGAAGCCTTTGCCTGGGCTGAGGATAGCCTGATGAAGGAATTAGGCATCCAGAGGCTGAGTCACAAGCGTATAGTCGAGTTGAAAGATACCGACCTTTGTGCCGGCATGTTGCCCGCTGAAGTGGAGATACTCAGTAAGGTGCTACAGCGGCATAGCGTTGGCAAGGAAAATAAGCTTTTTGCACAGGGTGACTTCGGTGACAGTTTTTATATTGTTGTCCGTGGTCAGATCGACATTCGATTACAGACAACCGAGCATCACTATAAACGGCTTGCTGCCTTTGGGCCGGGTACCGTGTTTGGTGAGGTGGCCTTCTTTTATCCGGGTAATCGTGTAGCGGATGCAATTGCCACGCACAAGTCCGAGTTGCTCTCGCTAAACCGGCAGGCGATGAAGGAGCTATATCAAACCAATCCGGAAGTTGCGCTATCCGTTTTCAGCGCGCTCGGCAGGTTGTTGAGCAATAATATCAGGTGGTCAGCCCGGGAGATCAAGCGTCTTTCTCAGTGGTAAATAGCCGCGGCCAACGATCTTCTTTATAAAAGCTGTTTTTATGAACTTTACCTATGACAGCCGGTTATTGAGGAACCTGTCACAGGCCCGTACATTAGGTCTGCTGGACTGGGATGTTGAACACTACACTTCTCCTGCTTTGCAGCCATTGATCCGGCAAGAGTCAGGGCAATTTCCGATGATCTCGATAAAGTGATCACTGCGATCAACTATCCGGATTGATCGCCGCCGTTCTGTAGTAACCTGAACATGGCCCTGTTTTAAATTTGATCTTTTAATATCTGATGCTGGTAACGGCCGGCGTGATGGTATTTATAGCGATCACTATGTTAAAGCTACTGGCCTAACCGACAACCGATCCTGGGTCAGATACTTCGCGTGATACTGTCTTTCAGCATGCCCAGTTTATCCATTACGCCCAGCCTCGGGCGGGCATAAATATCGTTCCCCTGGTTGAGCAGTGCGTTGCATATATGTAGACCGCCACTGATGATGGCGCGAATTTCCATGCCAAAACGACCGTTCAGTCGCTTTCCAAGTTCCGCGCCTTCGAGCAGCATGTTTTTTGCGCGAGTGGTTTGTGCGCGCACGAATTCCACCACCTGTGGTTCGGTGCTTTTTTTCTTCAGGTCTTCTATGTTGACACCGGCCGCAAGCATTTCGTCCATGGGAAAATAGACGCGGTCATTCTCAAGCAGGTCCTGCTGAATGTCCTGCATGAAGTTGATGAGTTGTAGTGCGCTGCAGATTTTGTCTGAATCAGCGTTGTTCTCGTCAGAGGCTTGATCGAACAGCTGCAGCATCAGGCGACCTACCGGGTTGGCCGAGCGCCTGCAATAATCCAGAACCTCTGCAAAGTCCCGGTAGCGGGTTTTTGTCACATCCTGTTTGAAGGCACTTATCAGGTCATGAAACAGGGCAGGGTCCAGCTGGTGTTCTCCGATGGTATTGGCCAGTGCCAGAAACAGGTAGTCACTGTTATCCTGCCCGGCGAGACACTGGTCGAGTGATTTACCCATGGCATCGAGCGCGACAATTTTGTCCTGCGCGGCGTCATTGCCTTCATCAGCCAGGTCATCAGCACGTCGGGCAAAGTTGTAGATTGCCGCTACGTGAATGCGCAGATGAGCGGGAACCAGCCACGAGGCCACCGGAAAATTTTCGTAGTGTGAACGTGCGACATGCAGACATTCATCGTAGGCCGCCTGTAGTTCATCAGTCATCTGAATCGGAGAACAGATGTTCGGCTGAGCGTGGTGTTTCTTCCAGTGTATTCGGTTCGCCGATCAGCTTTTTACTCTGGATGCCGAGTTCCTCAAACTTTCTTGCGCCCGGCAGCACCTGTCTTTCCAGTGAACCGATTGCCTTGTTATAAGCGTCGACGCTGCTGTTGAGGCTCTTGCCAACCCGAGACATGTGTTCAACAAAAGTGGCTACGCGTTTGTATAGCTGTTCCCCCAGCTCCTGGATTTTCTCTGCATTCTCTGCAACGGCGATCTGTCGCCAGCCAAAGGCGACTGCACGTAACAAGGCGATGATTGTTGTCGGTGTGGCCAGTACGACGCGATTCTGCAGTGCATCTTCCAGTAACTTGCCGTCCTGCTCGAGCGCGGCGGTGAGAAACTGCTCACCGGGAATGAACAACACGACATAATCCGGTGAATGTTTGAATTGCGACCAGTAGGCCTTTTTCGATAGCTCGTCAACACGTTTGCGAACGTTGCGTGCATGCTGCAGCAGGAACCGCTGCCGGTGTTCTGCATCTTCTGCCTCTATTGCAGACAGGTAGGCATCCAGTGGTGTCTTGGCATCGACGATCAGTTCGCGATGATCAGGCATGCGCACAATCATGTCCGGCCTTGAAGCCTTGCCGTCCTCGACGACATGCTCCTGCTCTACGAAGTCACAGTATTCCACCATACCGGCCAGCTCAGCTAACCGCTTCAATGTGAGTTCACCCCATTGACCTCGCACCTCTGGCCGGCGTAACGCGGTGACGAGATTGCGTGTCTCGGCCTGCAGTTGTTGGTTCGATTCGTGAATCAACGTGATCTGTGAGGACAGGGAACCGAAGGCTTCATGGCGCGCCTTCTCTATGTTCTGTATCTGGTCTTCGGTTTTCTTCAGGGCGTCAGCGATTGGCTTGATGAGCGTAGATATCGATTGCTCTCTTTGTTTCAGCAGATGATCTGCGTTTTCCTGTTGCTGTTTGAATGATTCGCTGGCCTGTTTGCGAAACTCTTCACTGTTGTTTCTCAGCACGTCGCTGGACAGCGCCTTGAAATGTTCGGTCATTGCAACTTCTGCCATCTTCAGGCCACGGATATGTTCTTCCGCAACACGTTTTTCATTCTCAACCGCGGCCTTCAGGGCAATCATTTTTTCTTCGGTGACACGTTGGTCCGCTTCATGCCGGTTTTGTTCAGTGATCAGTTGTTCGTGCAGTTTCTGTAACTGTTTGTCCTTGATGATCCAGATCAGAATGCCGATCAGTAACGGCAGCAGGATCATTGCGGCAACGGCATATTCGGTGGGGATGATGAAATTCATGCGGCAGATTCGACCTGTTGTTCTACCCACTGCAGTAAATCGATTGTCGTGTCCATAACCATTTCTGCCCCCCACTCATCCGGGTTGTGGCCACGGCGAATATAACCACAACGCAGCGCGATGCAGGGCATGCCTGCGTTGTGAGCTGCCACGACGTCTCGCTGATCATCTCCTACATACATGCTGAGTGCCGGTTGTACCCCTGCCTCTGTGCAGGCATCCAGCACGGGCTTTGGATCGGGTTTGGATGCGCCGGCTGTATCGGCACAGACAATGGTAGTGGCCCGATCTTTCAACTGCATCGATTCCATCAGGGGAAGCGTCAGCCAAGAAGGCTTGTTGGTGACAACGCCCCAGGGAACACAGTGGTTTTCCAGTGTATCCAGAATCCTGTCCATTTCCGGAAACAGGGTGGTTTCAACATGGATTTCATCGAGATACATATCCAGATATCTCTGCCGCAGGCGTTCAAAATCTTCGCTACCTTCCGCTGTGTCAAAAGCCAGCAGGACCAGGGCACGTGCGCCGTGGGACACCTCGCTGCGGATCAGGTCGTAGTCGAGTGTTGACAGACCTTCTTCAACCCGCAGTTTGTTGAGCACGCGGGCCATATCTTTGGCGGTATCAATCAAGGTGCCATCTAGATCAAAGAAAACTGCATCAACCAATGTGTCAGTCTCCGCCAGGCCTGTGGAAGCACATCAGGTAATTCACATCCACCGAGCGGCTGAGACTTGCTCCACGCAGGATCGGGTTGTAGTGCATGCCGGCTTCATCAATTAGCGAAAGTCCGGCATCCCTCGCATAGTGTGCGAGTTCAGAGGGTTTGATGAATTTTTCATAGTCATGCGTACCCTTTGGTAACAGGCGCATGATGTATTCAGCACCCAGCACAGCCAGGGCATAGGCCTTCGGATTACGATTGATTGTTGAAAAGAAAACCATGCCACCTGGTTTCACCAGGCTGGCCGCCGCACTGACGAGGCTGGATGGTTCCGGCACGTGCTCGAGTAACTCGAGGCAGGTTACGATATCGTATTCACCGGCATGTTCCAGCGCGTGCTCCTCGGCCATGGTGTGGCGGTAGTCAAGCTCAATGCCGCTTTCCATGGCATGCAGTTTGGCAACGGCCAGGGCCTTGCTGGCAGCATCGATGCCCGTTACTTTGGCACCGGCACTGGCCATGGCTTCACTGAGAATACCGCCACCGCAGCCGATATCCAGTACCTGTTTGCCCACGATATCGGCGTGTTGCCGTATGAATCGCAGACGTACCGGGTTGAGATCATGCAGGGGGCGAAATTCCCCGTCGGGGTCCCACCAGCGGGCCGCCATAGCGTCGAACTTGCTCACTTCGGCATGGTCAACGTTATTTTGTATCTGTTCACTATTCATGATCAGAAGTTCCTTAGTCTGGATTGCCAGCTTCGGGCATTATCCATCAGCTTGTACAAATCAAGGGTTTGCAATTCACGATTATCCAGCAGGATTTTGCCATTACACCAGACATGGGTGACCTGGTCCCTGCTGGCCGCATAGACGATCTGGGAAACCGGATTATATAGTGGCTGTGTTTCAAGTTGGTTCAGATCAATGGCGGTAATGTCGGCGGCCTTGCCAACCTGTAATGACCCGGTGGTTTCATCAATACCCAGCGCGCGGGCACCATTGATCGTAGCCATGGCAAGGACGGTTTCCGCGGAAACCGCAGCCGCATCATTCGCGATGGACTTGCCAAGCAGCGCGGCGGACTGCATCTCGGCCAGCATGTCCAGATCATTGTTGCTGGCTGCGCCATCGGTGCCCAGTGCGACGTTGATGCCGTCATCAAGCAGCCTCTGCACCGGGCAGAAGCCACTGGCCAGCTTCATGTTCGACTGCGGGCAGTGTACGACATGGGCGCCGGTATGGCTGAATTGTTCAATTTCCTGGTCTTGCAGGTGCGTCATGTGTACGGCAATCATGCCGGGAGTAAGCAGGCCAAGTTCCTGCAGACGATGTAGTGGCCTTGACCCATAACGTTCCATGCCCTGATCGATTTCATCGCTGGTTTCATGCACATGCATGTGAATCGGGATGTTGAGCTCATCCGAGTAGGTCAGTATTTTCTGCAGGGGCTCATTGCTCACCGAGTAGGGTGCGTGGGGGGCGAAAGCCGTGGTGATCAGTTCATCGCTGCGGAACTGATCATGCACAGACAGGCCCTTGTCAAAATATTCCTGCCAGTCACTGGCCCAGGCTGAGGGAAAGTCGATCATGATCAAGCCGACGACGGCACGAATACCGGCTGCCGAAGCCACCGCGGCGGTGGTGTCGGGAAAAAAGTACATGTCATTGAAGCATGTAGTACCAGAGCGAATCATTTCTGCGACCGCGTGTTCGGAGCCCTGCCGGACGAAATCCTTGCTCACCCATTTGCTTTCAGCAGGCCAGATATGCTCGTTCAACCAGGTCATTAATGGCAGATCATCGGCAAGTCCGCGCATCAATGACATGGCCGCGTGGGTATGGGTATTGATCAGCCCGGGGATCAGTGCATGGCTGCCAAGTTCATGAACCGTATTGGACTGGAAGGCTGCACGAATATCATCAGAGCTGGCTATTGCCACGATATTTCCCTCATGAATGGCGATCGCGTGATTTTCCAGCACGGTATGCCCGGGTTCTACCGGGATGACCCATCGAGCATGAATGATCTGATCAACTAGTTGCATGTGCCGTGAATTTTCTGCGCTTGATGTTCCGTTCCGGATGCGATTACACACATGATGCCGCAGTGTACAATGCGCGCTCGTTTTGTTTAGTCACCCGGCCGCATTATGTCAGAAATCAGTCCCATCCGCTGGAAAGGTACGCACCTGGAATTACTTGATCAGCGACTGCTGCCGGGCGAAGTCGTCTGGCTGAAACTGGATGACGTGGCGACGGTAGCAAAGGCAATTACTGACATGGTGGTAAGGGGCGCCCCGGCGATTGGCGTGACGGCTGCGTATGGCGTGGTACTTGCAGCCAGATACCATCGGCAATCATCAGTAGAGTATTGGCAACGCGGTTTTGATCAGGACATGCAACTGCTGGCGGCGGCAAGACCCACCGCGATCAACCTGAAGTGGGCCATTGACCGCATGCTCGAGCGGGTTGAGCAGAATGCCTCGGACGCTGAACTGGAAGCGGAAGCGATCGCGATCCACCAGGAGGATGTGGCCGCATGCAAGGCAATGGGTGAGTATGGTGCTGCCTTGATTGAAGGCGGCGCCAGCATCATCACCCACTGCAATGCGGGGGCGCTGGCTACCGCCGGTTATGGTACCGCGCTGGGTGTAATTCGCTCTGTCTTTCATCATGGTAAGCTAAAGATGGCCTACGCGGATGAAACCCGACCATGGTTGCAGGGCGCCCGGCTGACGGCATGGGAACTCGCTCAGGATGGTATACCGGTTACCCTGATCGCCGATTCCGCAGCCTCCCACCTGATGAGCACGAAGCGTATCGACTGGGTTATTGTCGGCTCGGACCGTATTGCCGCCAATGGCGATGTGGCCAACAAGATCGGCACCTATCAGCTGGCCATCTCAGCGCGGCATCATGGGGTTAAATTCATGGTGGCTGCGCCTACCAGCACTATCGATCCGGGTGTTGCCTCGGGTGCTGATATTCCGATTGAGGAAAGGGCGGCCGATGAAGTGTTGGGTGTGTTTGGCACCCGCATCGCCGCTGATGTTCCAGCCTGGAACCCGGCTTTTGATGTCACACCAGCGTCACTGGTAGACTTTATCGTAACCGAGAAGGGTGTGATAGAGTCACCGGATAAACAGAAGATAGCCGCGCACATGCGCCAGGGAGAGTGAGATGGATGTCAGTGTCATTATCAGTTGGGCAGTCATAATCGGTATCGTTTTATATATCGTATCCGTATATAACAGGCTGGTTAGCCTGCGTAACCGCTATAAAAATGCCTTTTCCCAGATCGACGTGCAGCTCAAGCGTCGATACGATCTGATTCCCAACCTGGTCGAGACAGCCAAGGGTTATATGAAGCATGAAAGGGAAACCCTGGAAGCTGTGATTGCTGCCCGGAGTGGTGCAGTCGACGCATCAAAACGTGCCTCTGCCGACCCGACCGATGAGAGCGCCATGAAACAGTTGCTGGTTGCTGAAGCAGGGTTGTCCGGCGCACTGGGTCGTTTATTTGCGCTGCAGGAAAACTATCCGGACCTCAAGGCGAACCAGAACATGATGCAG
>JBFFRZ010000016.1:0-17087 GCA_041572715.1 Gammaproteobacteria bacterium | reverse complement strand
TCGCGAATATGCAGTAACAGGCGCCTGCCTAGACGCCCCCCGGGGTGTGACCGGGCAAAATCCTGTTCTGTAAACCCCCGGCGGTCAAGCAGCGCAATTGCCAGTGCGTCGCCCATGGCCAGGCTGGCGGTTGTACTGGCAGTAGGCGCCAGTCCCAATGGGCAGGCTTCTTTCTCTACACTGATATCCAGGTTGATGTCGGCTTCCTGTGCGAGTTCCGAGTCGGGATCACCCGTCATGGCGATGAGCGGTACACCCAAACGTCGGATAAGCGGCAGGATGCTGATGAGTTCCTGGGTAGTGCCTGAATTGGATAATGCGATGACGACATCATGCGGGGTGATCATGCCCAGATCGCCATGACTTGCCTCCCCGGGGTGCATGAAAAAAGCGGGTGTTCCGGTACTCGCCAGCGTCGCAGCAATCTTGTTGGCAATATGGCCGGACTTACCCATGCCGCTGACGACAATTCTGCCGGTGCAGCCAAGCATGATTTTACAGGCCTCGACGAAGCGGTCATCAATCCGATCAATCAGATCAGTTATGGATTTGGCCTCGGTCTGTAACACCGCGATCCCCATTTCTCGAATATGATTTTCGGGCATATCGACCTGTCCTCAGGATGTAAGGCTCACAGTGTAGAGGATATATTCGTAAGCAACAAAAGCCGCGAGCAGAATGCCGCCTTCAGTGCGTGAAATCCTGGCAGCCCCTTTCCAGCCATACGCCATGAAAAACAGAATGACTGTAAGTGCAAGCATAATCGGCATATCACGGGAAATTGCATCTGCTGGAAATTCCCCCGGGCTGATGACGCCGGCGACCCCGATTACCGCGAGCAGATTAAACATGTTAGAGCCAATAATGTTGCCGATGACCAGTTCATGCTCATGCTTGATCGCGCTCATGATCGAGGCGGCGAGCTCGGGTAGACTGGTGCCGATTGCAACGATGGTTAATCCAATGATCAGATCGCTAATACCAAAGAATACGGCGATGTTGATTGCGCCCCAGACCAGTAGATTGGAACTGCCCAGCAACAGTACCAGGCCGATGGCCAGCCACATGAATCCCTTGCCCACCGTGACATTTGCTGGAATCTCCTCCAGGAATTCGGCATCAATCGGGTCGCCACTGCGCCTTTTTTTGGCGATAAATGCCAGTAGCCCGAGTAAAAAGATTATGCTGGCCAACAACAAGCCGCTATCCAGCAGGCTCAGGTTTCCGTCGAAGACCAGCAGGTAAGTGCCTATGGAAATCAGCAGCAGGGCGGGAAATTCCCGCCGCAGTGTCTGGCTATCAACCTCCAGAGGCAGCACCAGCGCTGTTATCCCGAGCACCAGGGCGATATTGGTAATGTTGGAGCCGATCGCATTTCCGAAGCCAAGCCCGGGATTTCCGTTGAGCGCGGCTGTTGCCGACACCAGGATTTCCGGTGCGCTGGTACCAAAGCCGACAATGGTCAGCCCGATGATCATGGGGGATACGCCGAGTGCATTGGCCGTACCCGCAGCCCCGTAAACAAAGCGGTCTGCCGCGTAAACCAGTAAAATAAGTCCGGCCAGGACTGCTGCTATGGATAGTGCCATGTAACCTCACGCTTATCTGCGGCCGGCATTTTACATGACGGACTGCACTACAGGGAGATGATATGAAAAATGTACTGCTGGGCGCTTTGGACTGGAAGGTACCGCGGTGGCGGGACGAATATTATCCGGAGGATTTGCCCGAAGAATGGCAGTTGTCCTATTACGCCAACGAGTTTTCGACCACGCTCATCGATGTCCGGCAGTACCTGGATGAGGGTAGTTTTGATGAACTGGCTGAAGCGCTGGACGGGTGCCAGGAGCTATTCCACCCGGTGTTACGTATTTCAACAAACTCAATAGCAATCAGTCAGGCCGAAGGATTTATCCGGTCATTGGCGGCACTGGACCCGGATATAGGAATACACAGGCTGGCAGGGGTGTGTCTGGACCACATACAGAATATTGATGACCGGATCCTCTGGGAGGAATGGCGGGCAGTCATCCCGTCCGGGCTTCCAGTCGCTATCGATCATCCGCCACCGGACCGGGCGGGTACTGATGAATGGTTCCTGCAGCATGGGATGAATTTTATCTGGAGACCGCAATACGGGTATGGCGCAGCAGGTGATAATGCGCAACACTGGCTGGCATATCTGGATCTGCATCAGTCTCCACGTGATTTGGCCGGACACATCAGGTATTTCCTGGGGACGGTTCCTCAAGATGCGGGCGCTGCCTGCCTGGTCGCCGAGCTGGGCTATGATGCAATTGACAAGCTGCATGAGCTGTCAACCCTGCTACGCCTGATCAATGGATAGTTACAACATATTCCTTCAGTGTTCCTATCGTGCCTGATGATTGTTTCTTGAATGTTCACGGCGAGGTGTCTGTGAAAGTTCAGGGGACTCTTTTTATTTTTCTGCTGTATGCAAAACAGCAATATGCTAGATTAAGCGGCCGTTTTTACGGCGGGTGACGTAGTAGTTGCATGGCGCTCTACATCAGAGCAGATTTACGGAGTAGTTGATGAAATTTTTGACGCAAATTGGACTTGGCCTAGTACTGCTAACAGGCTGGCTCTCACTGGCCCATGCAGGGGATCAGGGACCCAGAATGGTGGTAGAGCAGGCTGCCAATGAAGTGCTGGACATCCTGAAAAAGGATGGCGGAAAAATTCGTAAAAACCCCGATGAAATTGTCAACCTGGCCAATGATCTTATCCTGCCACTGTTCGATTTTGACAAGATGTCCTATTTTGTCCTGGGTAAAAGCTGGATCCAGGCAACGAATCAGCAAAAACAGGATTTCCAGCGTGAATTCAAGCGCTTGTTGATTGGTACCTATACCAAGGCGATAACCGAGTTTTCCGATGACCGGGAAATCATCTACAGAGATACCGTGGTGTCCTCCAAAAATACCAACGTCGCCATGGTGCCCACGGAGATCAGACAGAAAGGCGGCGCGCCAATTAATGTCGCCTACCGGATGTTTCAGTCGGAAAGCCAGTGGCGTATTTACGATGTAGTAATTGACGGTGTCAGCCTGGTGACCAACTACCGGGCCAACTTTGCCGGCCAGGTGCGTAGCGATGGTCTGGATGGTCTTATTGCCTCGATGAGCAAGCATAATCAGCCGCAGGACCAGGTAAACGCAGCAACGATTCAGCCTGCTTCTCAGACCAACTAGATCCTGGACCGGTTCTGGTATGAATAAACTGATCATCCTTGGCGGGCAACCCCTGCGCGGTGAGATTCGCATTTCAGGTTCCAAAAATGCTGTTCTGCCAATCCTTGCCGCAACCCTGTTAACCAATGAGCCGGTATCCATTGGCAATGTGCCCCATCTGCATGACGTGACTACCCTCGTTACCTTGCTGGGCGACATGGGAACCACGGTGACCATCAACGAGAAAATGGGCATAACCGTCGATGCCTCTACCCTGCATTCGTACCGCGCACCTTATGAAATGGTCAAAACCATGCGGGCCTCTATCCTGGTGCTTGGGCCGCTCGTCGCCCACCATGGCAAGGCCAATGTATCGTTGCCCGGCGGCTGTGCAATCGGCTCGCGACCGGTCAATATCCATTTAAATGGCCTGGAACAGCTGGGGGCATCAATCAAGGTGGAAAATGGTTATATCTGTGCCGAAGCGGATCGTTTGAAAGGCGCCAATATCGTTATGGATATGGTAACCGTAACGGGTACGGAAAATCTCATGATGGCAGCAACCCTGGCAGAGGGCACGACCGTTCTGGAAAATGCGGCGCGCGAGCCCGAAGTGGTTGACCTGGCGAATTGCCTGATCAGTATGGGCGCGAAGATCAGTGGCGCGGGTACCGACAAGATTGTGATTGAGGGTGTGGAGAAACTGCATGGAACTCACCATGATGTTTTGCCTGATCGAATCGAAACCGGCACCTATCTTACGGCGGCTGCAATCACACGGGGCAAGGTTAAACTCAAGGATACCAATCCGGCCACCAATGACGCGGTAATCGCCAAGTTACGCGAGGCTGGCGCCAAAATCACCACCGGACCGGACTGGATTGAACTGGATATGGAAGGCCGGCGTCCACGGGCAGTGGATATCAAGACCGCCCCTTACCCCGGGTTTCCTACCGACATGCAGGCGCAGTTCACTGCCTTGAATGCAGTGGCAGAGGGCTCGTCAACCATTAGTGAGACCGTGTTTGAAAACCGTTTTATGCACATACCGGAAATGAGTCGTATGGGGGCTGATGTGCGCGTTGAAGGGAACCTGGCCATATCAAAAGGTGTCGAGGACCTGGTCGGCGCGCCCGTGATGGCGACAGACCTGCGTGCTTCCGCCAGCCTGGTGCTTGCAGGACTGGTTGCCAGTGGCGAGACAATAGTTGACCGTATTTACCATATTGATCGTGGATACGAATGTATCGAGGAAAAACTGGCCCAGCTTGGCGCCAGGATTCGCCGCGTATCCTCGTAGGCCGTTTCAGGACCGGTTTTACAGCGTGTTATCGGGCGCTGATCTTCTGTAAGATATTCCCATGTCAAACACACATCGAAAATTGACCATCGCCCTTTCCAAGGGGCGGATTCTGAAGGACAGTTTGCCACTGCTGGCGGCGGCTGGCATCGAGTTGCTGGAATCCCCCGAGGAAAGCCGCAAACTGATCTTTGAAACCAGTCACCCGGATGTGCGTTTGCTGGTTATCAGGGCATCCGATGTACCGACCTTTGTTTCTTACGGCGCGGCCGATATGGGAGTCGCCGGTAAGGATGTCTTGCTTGAAAACGATGTTTCCAACCTGTATGAACTGGTTGACTTGCAAATCGCACGCTGCCGTTTGATGCTGGCCAGCCTGCCGGACGCCGATCTGGAAAAATCCCGGCTTAAAATTGCAACCAAGTACATCAGTACCACCCGGGACTGGTTTGCGCGCCAGGGCAGACAGGTAGAGGCGGTCAAGCTCTATGGGTCCATGGAGCTCGCGCCGATCGTGGGTCTGGCTGATGCCATCGTTGATGTCGTCGAGAGTGGAAATACACTGAAGGAAAATGGCCTGGTGACGCGGGCCCACATTATGAATATCAGCTCACGCCTGGTCGTCAATCGTGCGGCCATGAAAATGAAAGCCGGACTTATCCAGCCGATTATCGATCAGGTTGCCGGCGCAGTATCAGCCAGGGCAGCATGATGAAAAGACTCAACACTCAGGATAATGACTTTCTCCAGTCGCTTCGTACACTGCTAGAGGGCGAGGTCGCTGAAAACCGTGATGTCTTGCAGACCGTGGACCGGATTATTCAGCGTGTGCGTAATGAAGGTGATAGCGCAGTCGTGGAGCTGACCAATCAACTGGATCGATTGAATGAAACAGATATTGGCGCATTAAAGGTTACACGTGAACAGATAGATGCATGCCGAAATTCTGTTGCGGATGAAACGCTCAAGGCCCTGCAGCAGGCAGAGGCGCGTGTCCGCGCCTATGCGGTGCGCCAGAAAATGGAATCCTGGCAGTACCAGGAGGCCGATGGGACAATACTCGGCCAGCAGGTCACACCCCTTGACAGTGTTGGTGTATATGTACCGGGCGGTACAGCAGCCTACCCATCTTCAGTAATAATGAACGTGGTGCCCGCCAAGGTTGCCGGCGTGGAGCGGATCGTTATGGTCGTGCCGACCCCGGACGGCGTAATTAACGACATGGTGCTGGCGGCTGCCGACGTTGCCGGAGTTGATGAAATATACCGGATTGGTGGGGCGCAGGCAGTTGCTGCACTGGCCTATGGTACAGAGACTATTGCGCCGGTGGACAAGATTGTCGGACCGGGCAATATCTATGTCGCCATGGCAAAGCGGCAGGTGTTTGGCAAAGTCGGTATCGATATGATCGCCGGCCCTTCTGAAATACTGGTGCTATGCGACGGGACGACTGACCCTGACTGGGTTGCGATGGATCTGTTTTCCCAGGCAGAGCACGATGTGCTGGCGCAGTCTATCCTGGTCTGCCCGGATGAAGACTATATATCCAGGGTAGAGCAAAGTATCGACAGGTTGCTACCGGAAATGCCTCGCCAGGAAATTATTCGTCAATCGCTCAATGATCGTGGTGCGGCCATATTAGCCCGGGACATGGCCGACGCCATTGCGGTAGCTAATCTGGTTGCCGCGGAACACCTGGAACTTTCTGTGGCGGACCCTGAGGCGATTCTGCCGGAAATCCGTCACGCCGGTGCGATATTCATGGGCGCATTCAGTACCGAAGTGCTTGGAGATTATTGTGCAGGCCCCAACCATGTGTTGCCGACTTCCGGTACCGCACGATTTTCTTCACCGCTGGGTGTTTACGATTTTCAGAAGCGCTCCAGTATTATTCACTGCTCGGCCGATGGCGCGAGGCAGCTGGCCGATATTGCGAGCACGTTGGCACATGGGGAAGGACTGACGGCGCACGCACGTTCGGCAGAAATGCGTCTGGAAAATTAGGTCATGACAGCTGGCCGTATTCGCAAGTGGCTGCGTCCTGCAGTTGCAGACATGGCTGCCTATAAGGTTGCTGATGCATCCGGCATGGTTAAGCTGGATGCCATGGAAAATCCCTATGGCCTGCCACTGGAACTGCGCGCGGCCTGGGCTGACCGACTGCAGCAGATATCAGTCAATCGCTACCCTGACCCGGCCGCGACAGACCTGAAACGAGCATTACGCGAACAACTTGATTTACCGACAGAATCAGGCCTGATTCTGGGTAACGGATCGGATGAAATCATCCAGATGCTGGCGATCGCGTTGGGCGGTGAGGACAGGGCGATGATGTCATTGGAGCCGGCTTTTGTGATGTACCAGCTGATCGCCCGAATGAATGGCCTGCGGTACATTAGCATCGATCTGCAGCAGGATGATTTTTCCATTGATTTGCCCGCGACGCTGAAGGTAATCGAAGCGCAGCAGCCCGCAGTCGTATTTGTTGCCAACCCGAATAACCCGACCGGTAATATCCATGAGCTGGATGTACTGAGAAAGCTCGCAGAAGCGGTTCCCGGGCTGCTGGTCGTGGATGAGGCCTACGAACCTTTTACCGACATGACTGCGCTGCCATTACTCGCCGAGTATGAGCACGTGATGGTGATGCGTACCGTTTCCAAGATGGGTCTTGCGGGCTTGAGGCTGGGTTATTTGCTGGGTCACAATGCGTGGATTGATCAGCTGGAAAAAGTGCGCCTGCCATACAATATTAATGTGTTGAGCCAGCATGCAACAACATTCGCGCTTGAACATCTTGATATATTCGAGGAGCAGGCCATGCGGATACGCGCCGATCGCCAAAAGGTATTTGCCGCACTTCAGGCCATGCCCGCGCTACAGGTTTGGCATAGCGAGGCCAACTTCATCCTGTTTCGTGCCCCGCAAGGCCAGGGTACGGTGCTGTATGAGCAACTCAAACAGCACCGGGTTCTGATCAAGTCACTCAGCGGCGGACATCCTTACCTGGAGGATTGTCTCAGGGTGACCATAGGTTCCGGGGAGGAAAATCAACAGTTCCTGGAAACCTTACAGCATCTGCTGCATTGATGGTTATTGTGCCAGTGGCCGCTGACTCGGAAATACTTCTACTTTTAGTGACTTGCCACCGCGCATCAATGTTACCGAGCTGGGCTTTTCCGGGCGCGCCCGGACTATGACATTCAAGGCATCCCTGGCATTGTGTATCGTCTTGCCATTGATGCCCATGATGATGTCGCCGCTTCTGAGCCCGGCCTGATCTGCGGGCCCGTCCTGTTGTACGCCGCGAATCAGGGCACCCTCATCAGCGGATAAATCCAGCGCATAGGCGAGCCGGGGATGGATGTCCTGCACCTCTATACCCAGCCAGCCCCTCGTGACATAACCCTGGGCGATAATTTGCTGCATGATATTTTTCGCCAGGCCGATTGGGATGGCAAAGCCGATCCCCTGTGCACCCGGGCCGGACTGGTCTGAATTCCCGAATACCGCTGTATTGATACCGATTAATTCTCCACGGGGATTGATCAATGCGCCACCTGAGCTGCCTGGATTGATCGCCGCATCCGTCTGGATGAAATTTTCAAATGTTGTGACTCCGAGTTCATTACGGCCGGTCGCACTGATGATGCCCATGGTGACGGTTTGGCCGACGCCGAATGGGTTGCCTATCGCCAGTGCAATATCACCAACCTCGTGTTCGGTAGCCTGGGCGATGCTTATTACGGGCAGCTCATCCATGGCGATTTGCAGAACTGCCAGGTCCGTTTCCGGGTCCGCGCCTACCACGTCGGCGATTGCGCCCCTGCCATCGGCCAGTTGTACCTGGATTTGGTCGGCCGCTTCAATGACATGGTAATTTGTGAGTATGTAGCCTTGCGGGCTGACGATGACGCCTGAACCCAGGCCGGTTTCAACCCGGGTTTGAGATTGTGCCCCGTCACTGCCCAGAAATTCGCGAAATAGCTGGTCATTCAGGAAAGGGTGGGCGGGTATGTCATTCACCACCCGGGCGGTATTGATGTAGACCACCGCGGGCGCGGTTTTCCTGACCGCAGCAGCGAAGCCTTTTTTCA
Source organism: Gammaproteobacteria bacterium (assembly GCA_041572715.1). GTDB lineage: Bacteria > Pseudomonadota > Gammaproteobacteria > JAJDYQ01 > JAJDYQ01 > JAJDYQ01. Next base: position 8,496 of record JBFFRZ010000016.1, on the reverse strand, counting down.
GTGCATCCAGCGTGATGTTGACTTGCTGCTGTGGTATCTGACTGCGATTATCCTGCTTGAATTCGACAATGGTGTTCTTTTCCCCAGGTTCCACAAACAGAAGAACAACATACGCGATCGCCAGTCCGGCGATGATAGATTGGGCGATAAATAATAGGGTTTTTTTCATGGGTTATTAGTGTGTCGCTTTCCGCGCCGAGGAAAAAGTCCTTTTACGACATAAATCAGGAAATAGTAAGTGTATTAGCCATTCGATATACAAATGTGACCTACTTTGCTATAGTCGCGCGCCTGCAAATGGGCCGACCGGGAATGTCGGTTCTGTTTGTCATCATTACCGCTTGAAAATCTGGAGATTACCATGAGCGAAGACGGCGTAGATTTACGCAGACGACGTTTTTTGACGGCAACGACTGCCGTCGTAGGTGGTATCGGTGGTGCTTTTGCTGCTGTGCCGTTTGTTTCTTCTCTGCTTCCCAGTGAAAAAGCCAAAGCGCTGGGTGCGCCGGTACAGATTGATGTCAGTAAAATCGAGCCGGGCATGCTGCATCGCAGTGAATGGCGTGGCAAGCTGATTATGGTCGTGCGCCGTACTCCGGAAAACCTCAAGGCACTGGCTGATGTGGAAGACAAGCTCGCTGATCCCGAATCAAACAGGGAATCCCAGCAGCCCGGATATGCCAAAAACCGTTCAAGGGCAATCAAGGACGAATACCTGGTAATGGTTGGCTTATGTACTCACCTGGGTTGTGCGCCTACCTATCGTCCTGAAGTCGCCCCAGATGACCTGGGTCCGGACTGGAAGGGCGGTTTTTACTGCCCTTGTCATGGGTCGCGTTTTGACCTGGCCGGGCGTGTCTACAAAAGTGTTCCCGCTCCGTCGAACATGGTGATTCCGCCATACCGCTACTTGACCGATACGCTGATTGAAGTCGGCGTGGATCCAGAGGGGGCAGCATAATGAGCAACCAGCAAGACAACTGGTTCACCAGAACCTTTTACAGTTTCATGGAATGGGTCGATGCGCGTTACCCCGCCACCAAAATGTGGAATGAGCATCTAGCCCAGTATTACGCGCCGAAAAACTTTAATTTCTGGTATTTCTTTGGCTCACTCGCGTTACTGGTACTGGTCATTCAGATTGTTACCGGTATTTTCCTGACCATGAACTACAAGCCTTCAGCGGAACTCGCTTTTGGCAGTGTTGAGTTCATCATGAGGGACGTGAACTGGGGATGGCTGATCCGTTACATGCATTCCACTGGCGCTTCCGCTTTCTTCATCGTGGTCTACCTGCATATGTTCCGTGGTCTTATGTATGGTTCATACAAGCATCCGCGTGAGTTGCTCTGGATTCTCGGCATGTTGATTTACATGACGCTGATGTCCGAGGCTTTCCTGGGTTACCTGCTGCCGTGGGGTCAGATGTCGTTCTGGGGCGCTCAGGTAATTGTTTCTCTTTTTGAAGCCATGCCTTTCGGTATTGGTGGCCCTCTGGCGGAATGGATACGGGGTGATTTCACCATATCAGATGCAACCCTTAACCGTTTCTTCGCCTATCATGTGATTGCCGTGCCATTGGCACTGCTTGCACTGGTTGCAGCGCATATCCTTGCCCTGCATGAGGTGGGCTCAAACAATCCTGACGGTATTGAGATCAAGAAGAACAAGGATGAGAATGGGATCCCGCTGGACGGCATTCCATTCCACCCATACTACACGGTCAAGGATATTGTAGGATCCATCGTGTTCCTCATCCTTTTCTTTGCCGTGGTTTTCTATGCCCCTGAAATGGGTGGCTGGTTCCTGGAACATAACAACTTCATTCCTGCAGATCCATTGAAGACGCCGGAGCATATCGCACCGCTGTGGTATTTCACTCCTTTCTACTCGATCCTGCGGGCATTTACCTACCCGTTCCTGGGTGTTGATGCAAAGCTGTGGGGTGTATTTGCAATGGGTGCGTCGCAAATGCTGTTCTTTGTTCTGCCCTGGCTTGACAGGAGCCCGGTAAAATCTATCCGTTATCGCGGCCCATATTTCAAGACAGCACTGTATTCATTTGTAGTGAGTTTTATCGTGCTGGGGTACCTGGGAGTCAAGTCTCCAACCGACACGGATTTGTTCCTGTTCAATAATACGGTCTGGGCGCAAATCTTTACCGCCGTTTACTTTGCGTTCTTCCTGCTGATGCCTGTTTACACAAAAATGGATAAGGACAAGCCTGTTCCTGATCGGGTGACCGGATAATGAATATGTATAAGTTAGCTAAAAATTCAGTATTTCTGTTGATTCTTTACCTACCTGCGATTGCTTTTGCCGGCAGTAGCAATTTTCTTTACAAGACGCCAAATATTGATGAAACGGACAAGGCGGCGATTCAGCGCGGCGCGCGAGTTTTTGTCAATTACTGTCTGACCTGTCATTCGGCTGAGTACATGCGCTACAAGCGTGTGGCTGATGATCTGGGTATCAGCGAAGAAATCATGAAAAAGAATCTCATGAATCAGGCAGATAAATTCCATGATGGCATGACGGTTGCTATCGAGGATGATGATGCCAAACGCTGGTTTGGCGTACCTCCACCTGATCTTTCAGTCATCTCGCGTTCGCGTGGTCGCGAGTGGCTCTACAACTACTTCATGACATTCTATAAAGACGACTCGCGTGCCATGGGTATTAATAACGCGACATTCAAGGATGTCGCCATGCCACATGTTCTCTGGGAGTTACAGGGATGGCAGGAGCCGGTTTACGGTGACGCCGAAGGGCATGGTGCTGAAGGTGGTGGTGCATCCGCCCAGCAAATAGTCGGCATGAAGCTGATTGAGCCAGGCAAACTGAGTCCGAAGGAGTACAAGCAGACCGTCCGCGATCTGGTGACTTACCTGGTATATATGGGAGAGCCGGCTGAACTCAAGCGACATGAAATTGGCTTCTGGGTGCTTGGGTTTCTGTTTATCTTCCTGATGATTGCTTACGCGCTTAAGCATGAGTACTGGAAGGACGTTCACTAAAGTAAACCAGGATACTCGAGCTTAAGCTTACTATCCTAGCAGGACATTTTATGGGTGCAGTTGCTAACCGTCGTTCCGTGATGATTCTTTTTTCGTCGCCTGTCGATCCGCTTTCACATTGTGCACGTCTGGTACTGGCGGAAAAACACATTACGTTTGATGTCGTAGATGTAGATCAGGATGACAACCGGGCGGAATTGGCGGCCGTCAACCCTTATGGAGATGTCCCCACGCTGGTTGACCGGGACCTGGTCGTATATGACGTGCAAACGCTTAGCGAATATCTGGACGAGCGTTTTCCTCACCCTCCACTAATGCCGGTTGATCCTGTATCCAGAGCGATGGTAAGGCTGGGACTTAACCGTGTATTCAAGGACTGGTACAGCCTGATACCTGACGTCGAAGGCGAAGACAAGAGGGCGGCGGCCAGGGCTAAAAAACAATTGCGAGAGGTGATTGCTGCTACTGCGGATATATTTGCCGCCAAGCCTTTTTTTCTCAGTGAGGATATGACCCTCGCGGATTGTGTCATTGCACCGATCCTTTGGCGTTTGCCTTACTATCGTATTGATCTGCCGCGTCAGGCCAAGGTCATTGAACAATATGCCGGGCGCATTTTCAGTCGTGACTCTTTCAACAGCTGTCTGTCCGAAGCTGAGCAGGAGATGCGCATCTAGCGGTACAGCCTGCTGCCTTTTTGGTAAGGTGGCGGTCCTGGTTACAGTGCATCTTGAATTTGCAGGATGTTTAATAGATGCTACAGATCATGAATGGTATGACTTCCCGCCGGCCCTACCTGATCCGCGCCTTCAATGACTGGATTCTTGATAACGGACTTACCCCTTATCTATCGGTAAACGCTGAATACAGTGGTGTTGAAGTACCAGGCGATTATGTAGTTGATGGGCAGATCGTGCTGAACATAAGTCCTTCCTCGGTACGCAATCTTGAGCTGGGTCTCGAATATGTCCTGTTTGACGCAAGGTTTTCCGGGCGGTCCTATCAGATTGTCATCCCCGTAAAGGCGGTGCTTGCTATATATGCCAGAGAAAATGGTGAGGGCATGGCTTTCCTGTTCGACCAGCAGGATGATGCGGCGGAATCACCTTCGCAGCACAAGCAGGGAGAACCTGCGATGGAAGCGGACTTAATTGATGATGATCCCGGTGAGCCGCCACCGAGATCGCCGGATGGCAGGCCAAATCTGAAGGTTGTCAAATAATCGGGTTACCGTATTCGGTTAAATATACTCGAACAACTTTACGACTTTCTTTACACCACTGACATTTCTTGTCCTCTCGGTAACCACGTCAGCTTCTTCCGTACCGAGCAGACCCATTAAATAAACCACGCCGTTTTCCGTGGTGACTTTTACCCGTGTTACGTCAAAGTCCGGCAAGCTCTTGATATCCAGAAACGCGGATTTAACCTTCGTCGTGATGTAAGCATCATTGGTCCGTGATGAGAGTGAAGTAGGCGATGCAATGGCCAGTTCATTGAATACCGGTTTTTCGCTACCTGATATCTGCGCTGCGATGGCATTGGCGCGTAGTTTGAGGTCTTCGCTCGGTGTTTCGCCGGTCAGCAACACAGCACCGTTATACACAGTGACATTGATATGTGATGGGTCGCTGAGTTCCTTGTCGTTAAAAATTGCATTACTGATTTTCCAGCTTTTCCCCTGGTCATCGATAACAGTTCCCGGTGAGCGCCGGTCGTGTATGACTGCTGCGCCGGTCACTGCGCCACCGACTACTACACCAGTACATCCATGAGTCAGCGAGGCAAGTATCATCAGAGTTAGAATGAAATTGAGTCTTGATAGATAGGTCATAGTCGTTTTCAGTCGGTAAGTCCAAGCAGGTTTCTGTCGATAAGATCGCAAAGGCAATGTATCGTTAATAAATGAATCTCCTGGATCCTCGCAGTAGAGTTGCTGGGGGCACGGATTTCGATGTCTTCATCCCCCAGGACGGTCGCCAGTTCGCCACCATCATTACCCGTGAGCGCTACAATCCCGAGGCCCCTTTCTCTTGCCGTCTGCGCAGCAGAAACGACATTTTTAGAATTCCCGCTGGTTGATATAGCCAGGAGTGCATCTCCCGGGTTGCCAAGCGCCTTGAGCTGTTTGGAGAATATATGCCGGTAATCATAGTCATTGGCGATTGAGGTTAATGTCGATGAATCGGTAGTCAGCGCTATGGCCGGCAGGGCGGGTCGTTCCAGTTCAAAGCGGTTTAGCATTTCAGACGAGAAATGCTGCGCATCCGCTGCAGACCCGCCGTTACCACAGCTCATGATTTTATTGCCGCTGGTCAGACAACTGGTCAGGAGGCTTGCTGCAGCCACTATGTTGGCCGGCAATACTGAAATGGCATGCTGTTTGGTCTCGATGCTGTCCTGAAACAGGCTAATCACCCTGTTAGTCATGCTAATAGTATGGTCGTCGGACATCAGTGTGGCTTCGGTTTTTTTTGATCCGTTTGCAAGCTAGCTGGCATTCATTATGAATGCGTCTTTATACCAGTCAATAACAGGCTTATCCAGATTTCCTGTCAAACTGATGACATCAAACCGGGCGGGCCTGCTTTTGTATTGCCTGTGTTCATGCAGGTAAGCCTGGGCAGTCCTGATTATGCGTTGTTGCTTGCTGTTGGTAACACTTTCAGCAGCTGTGCCAAAGTTGCTCGATTTACGGTAGCGAACCTCGATAAAGCAGATCGTATCGTTATCCATGGCGACGATATCGATTTCACCCCAACGACTATGATAATTGGATTCCAGTATGCTCAGCCGCTGGTTTTTTAGCCAGTTACCGGCGTAGTCCTCGGCCTGTCTGCCAGTTGTTAGCATGCCGATCGAAATCAGTTTGTATATTGGATTATTTGGGGTACTGCATTCTTGAAGCTTGCCCAGCTTAACTGTCTTTGAATGACGCCCTTGTCATCAAGTGACAGCTTGCCGGTTCCGCCCGCGACCCAGTCATTACGGTTATTTTTCAACCACTCAAGTTGGGGCAATAACAGGAATGCATCTGCGCCCAGGGCATAGAATCGCATGTATTTTGCGGCATGTTGCGGCCAGGAGGTTTGAATCGTTCTCTGTAGAGAGCCTGGTGCCGGTTTATCAATTAGTAGCCATGGCATATCGCAAAATACGATATTCTCTAGATCCTTGTCACGGCTTGCGTTAGGCGTACCACTATAGATGCTTGAAGTAGCGTACACCGGGATGTCGCTTGCATAAAAAAACTTTAACTGGGGTTTGATCAGTCGTCCTTCCTGTGGGGATGCAGCGATAAATATAACATCTATGTCCCGGCGCCTGCGGGGTATAAAACCCAGATCACTGCCCAGGAATGACTCCAGCTGTTTATGTCTGATTTTACTGATGTCGAGATTCAACTCATCCTGTATGCCGCTGGAAAAATCGGCAGAACCTTTCTTGAAGCGGTCAAGTGCTACCACGCTGCCGCCCAGTTCCTGGTAACGCTGAGTGAATGCTTCATAAATTCGATTACCCCAAACGTTTTCCGGCACCATTACCATGGCTCTGGTCAGGCCTTCCTTGCTGGCCCGCTCTGCCGCCTGCAGTGCCTCGGTTTCCGGACTGAGGTCAAACTGGTATATTCTGGCGGCCCTGTGGTCGGATGATTCATTGGTAATTGGTTCTTCGCCGGTGCCAATAATACTTTCGTCCATGCGATTTAAAGTCAGCATGTCTGCAGCGGGTTTGATGGGCTCCAGGGCAGGCTGTGGCGTGACGGGTTGGCTGACATTTGCGGATGCATCCTGGGCGGGCATGAAATGATACTGGTTGGCATCAATAGCGGCATCGACGGCTTCTTTTGCCAGTGGCCCGATAATAATTTCAGCGCCTCGGTCATTGGCATTTTGTACGGCCATGCGCGCCGCCTCTGCATCACCGCGGCTGTCATAGACATCCAGAGTAATTTGTGTACCAAAGATCCTTCGTGTTTCAAGCAAAGCTGACATGAAGCCGTCTCGTATGGCGTTGCCGACTGGAGACAGTTTTCCTGATAATGGCAGGATCAGTGCAATGTGCCCGGGATGGTTACTGGTAGCGATCTGTTTTTGCCTGATGTAGTCAACGATTACGCGATTGGCCGGGTGTCCCTGGTTACGGGTTATCCATTTATCCAGTTCAGTATTTAGTGCGGCACTGTCAAACGGGTAGCGGTTAACCAGGTCCGCGAGTTCGAGCCAGCCGCTGAAGGTGTCTGGAATTTCTGTGATATGGCCGCTGATTAACCCGGGGTTTACCTTCATCAGGCTGCGCCATAGCCGGCGGTCATTGACTTCCTGCCTTGATGGGTCTGAGGGCTGTATTGCCTCGTCGAGGGATATTCTTATCTGCACGCTTTCAATCGGGAATCCCGCACGCATCAGGGCTTCAGCCTTCAGGTCAAGGATTAACAGCTTTTCTTCAGCTGTTGCCCGATTATTCAGACGGTCCAGGGTCTCAATAATCTCTGCTGGCTGCTGGCTTTTCAGCAGGATGCGGTTTTCCAGAATAGCGAGTTTTACCGCTTTATCAGATTCGGGGAATTGTGAGCGCAAGGCCGCGATGCGCTGGTTTGCAACATTCGCGGGTTCGTGTTCAATAGAAATTTCAGTGGCCCGGCTTAACAGTGTAAATGCGCGGTTTCTAGTGCTTCCGGACGCTGTATTCTCCAGCACCCGGATTGCCTCTGCCGGATCAAGGCCGGCAATCATTTCTTCTATTGAACCTGTTTCAGTTGTTGGCTGTACTGCCGGGCGACTGTCTTCAACCGGGGCCTTGGTCGCGCTGGGAGTGCACGCCTGTATGACTGTCATGAGCACAGTGATTACGAGGATCAGGGTGAGTCGGGTATTCGATTGCTTGAAGCTCATATACTATCTGTCTCATGAAACAAGGTTGCTTATATATTGTTGCGACACCCATCGGTAATCTCTCGGATATCAGCCAGCGGGCAGTCGAAACCCTGAAAATGGTGGATCTGATTGCCGCTGAAGATACCCGCCACAGCCAGAAATTACTGACCGCGCTGGGCATACAAAACAGGCTGGTATCATTACATGATCACAACGAACGTACCAGATCGGATAGCCTGGTCGGCCGTCTGATCAACGGGGAAAATATCGCTCTGATCAGTGATGCCGGCACGCCAATGATCAGTGATCCTGGCTATCATCTCATCAGACTGGCACAGGATGAGGGTATTCGTATCAGCCCGGTCCCGGGCCCGAGTGCCGTGGTGAGCGCGCTCAGTGTGTCCGGTCTGCCTGCGAACCGCTTTTATTTTCACGGGTTCCTGCCTGACAGGACTGCAGCGCGTAAAGCTGCACTGGAATTGCTGACCGGGATTCAGGAAACGTTGGTATTTTATGAGTCGGGGAAACGCATCAGCAGTTGTTTGAGTGATATCAGGGATGTCTTCAGCGGCGTACGTGAAGCGGTCATCTGCCGTGAATTG
>JBFFRZ010000015.1:0-17415 GCA_041572715.1 Gammaproteobacteria bacterium | reverse complement strand
GCTGCAGCTGCACGGTCATCAGGATGCCGGCCCGGACCATCATCATCACGGGCACGATCACCACCATCACCATGACTGATTCAGGTCAGCAGGCACGTTACTGGCTGGACAAAATCCGCGCCCTGGATATTCCGGGCAAAGTCAGGATCATGAATGTATGTGGGGGGCATGAGCGCTCCATTACCATGGCAGGTCTGCGCGGGGCATTACCCGATAATATTGAACTCATTCCGGGCCCCGGGTGTCCGGTGTGCATCTGCCCGGAGGAAGATGTGCACGAGGCCATGCAGATCGCCCTGAACGAAGATGTCATTCTGGTTGCCTATGGGGATATGTTGCGCGTTCCGGTCAACGTTCCGCGCAAGGAACCACGATCGCTGGAACAGGCCAAGGCCGCTGGCGCAGATATCCGGCCCATAGCCTCGCCGATGGAGGCGGTATCGATTGCCAGGGAAAATAGGCATCGTGAAGTCGTGTTCTTCTCTGCCGGTTTCGAAACCACTTCTGCCCCGGTGGCAGCCATGTTGTCGCAGGGCGTCCCGGAAAACCTGTCCGTACTGTTATCAGGGCGCCTGACCTGGCCGGCTGTGGCGATGTTGCTCGACTCGGAGACTCCCGGTTTTGATTGCCTGATTGCACCCGGGCACGTGGCAACGATCATGGGTTCAGAGGAATGGCAATTTGTAGTGGACCAGCATCATCTGCCCGCGGCTGTATCGGGCTTTGAACCGGATAGTCTGCTGGCATCCTTTTATTCGACACTCAGGCAGAAATTGGAAAACAATCTTTTTCTTGATAACTGTTATTCAGAGCTGGTGACAAAATCCGGAAACCTGTCTGCAAAACAGCAGATGCATGAAGTATTTGATGTAGTTGATGCAAACTGGCGTGGTGTTGGCACCATACCGAATTCAGGTTTTGAGATTAACAGCAAATATGCGGCGCATGATGCGAGGCCCAGGTTTCCCGGATACCAGGATATCGCGCGTAAGCGGGCGGGCGAAATGCCGCCCGGCTGTGATTGTGCCAAGGTAGTGCTGGGTAAGAAATACCCGGATGAATGCCGGCTCTATGGCAGGGCATGTACCCCACGTACCCCCGTCGGCCCATGCATGGTATCGGATGAAGGTGCCTGCAGGATCTGGTGGTCAGGGGGTGTCAGAGAGCCCCGCTCCGCAGCCTGATGGGATGCTCCGCTAGCCGGTTGCCGGAGCGTGCTGAATAAAATCCGAGTGGATACTGTAGCCCGTAATTTCACGCTTACCGGACGCGTTCAGGGCGTCGGCTTTCGTCCTTTCGTTTACCGCATAGCGCACGAGCACGGTGTACATGGATGGGTTCGAAATACGGTAGGCAGAGTAGAAATTCACGCTGAAGGCAATGTCGAAAATCTCGAGGCGTTTCGTCATGCACTGATTGCTGAAGCACCACCACTGTCATCGCCGCTGATTGAATTTGAAGACAGCAGTGAGCTGCAGAATAAAGGTGGTTTTTATATTCTCCCCAGTGATACTGTCGGCACTGCCGAAATACACGTGCCGGCTGACCAGTATCTTTGTCCAGAATGCGAAGCAGAATTACAGGACAGCCATGACCGTCGTTTTAGCTATCCATTTATAAACTGCACGCAGTGCGGGCCGCGTTACACGATCATCAAGGCCATGCCTTATGATCGAGCCAATACCAGTATGGAAAAGTTTACCTTGTGTGAACGCTGCCATGCGGAATACCAGTCAGCCGATAGCCGGCGTTTCCATGCTGAACCTAATGCCTGCCCGGATTGCGGTCCTCACCTGAGCTACTTTGACCCACAAACCATGATCGAAGCTGATAGTGGCAGGGCACTGGATGCTGCGGTTGAAGCCTTGCAACGTGGACGCATTATCGCCGTGAAAGGTGTGGGTGGTTTTCACCTGATGTGTGACGCGGCAAACGAGGTATCTGTAATACGGTTACGCAAGAACAAGCACCGGCCGCACAAACCACTGGCCGTTATGGTCCCGAGCACCGGGGAAGATCAATTGGACGGTATACGGCAACTGGTTGAGATCGACACTGGAACCACCATGGAGCAACTATCTGGTCCCTCGCGCCCCATCATCCTGTTGCCGAAAAAAGCGGATGCCATGATATGCAATGAAATTGCGCCGGATTTGACCGAGCTTGGTGTGATGTTGCCCCCGAGTCCCATGCACCTGTTACTGGCGAATGCATTTGGTAAACCACTGGTTGCCACGTCAGGCAATATCAGTGGTGAACCTGTTATCACTGATGAACTGGAGGCAGAACAAAGACTGGGCGAAATAGCGGAAGGGTGGCTGGTGCATGACCGGGTGATTGTCCGGCCAGCAGACGATACGGTGATGCGAGTAATTAATGGGCGGCCACGCATGATACGTCCGGGGCGGGGTACCGCGCCGGTAGAGGGTACACTACCATTTCATCTTGAGCAGCCCGTAATCGCAGTGGGCGGCCATATGAAAAATACCGTGACTCTGGCCTGGCAGAATCGCTTCGTGGTTTCACCCCACATCGGCGAGTTGAACGCGGTGCGTAGCATGGATATTTTCAGGCAGGTTATTGGTGATTTACAAAACTTGTACCAGGTAGAAGCAAAAGCGATCGTCTGTGATCTGCATCCACACTATGCGAGCAGTCGCTGGGCGCATGAACAGAATTTACCTTGTTATCAAGTACAGCATCACCGGGCTCATGCCTCCGCGCTGTTGCTGGATGATTCAACCGATGCTCGAGCCATGCAGGAAAGAGGGCTGGTTTTTACCTGGGACGGCGTTGGTTATGGTGATGATGGGCGTCTATGGGGTGGTGAAACATTTCTCGGCAAGCCTGGGCAATGGCAGAGAGTCGCCAGTTTCAGAAACTTCCGTTTAATCGGCGGAGATCGCGTAGCGCATGAGCCTTGGCGAAGTGCAGCGGCATTGTATTGGGAACTGGAGGAGCTTTATCCGGGTAATGAAAGCGAGAAGCTGGCATACGCTGCCTGGCAAAGCGGGCTGAACAGTTTTGAAAGCAGTGCGGTTGGCCGCCTGTTTGACGCAGCGGCAGCAATCATGGGCCTCGTGCATACGACTTCTCATGAGGGCGAGGCACCAATGCGCCTTGAGGCCATTGCGCAATATGTGGAATCCGCGGACAGTCTGCCATTCAAGGAGGAAGATGACTTGCTCAGAATTGACTGGGCGCCGTTATTTTATGCGATGAAAGACAATACACATCCTGTTGCATACAGGGCCGGCTATTTTCATTCCCTGCTTGCCAATACTATCTCCAGTATTGCGGGCTACTTTTCAGGCAAGGAACATCTGGACTATGTCGGGCTTACTGGTGGTGTTTTCCAGAACAGAAAATTAACAGAATTAACCACCCGGCTACTGGACGAGGCCGGTATCCCTTATCGGCTAGGGGAACAGATTCCCGTGAATGATGGTGGTATCTCATATGGGCAACTTATCGAGTATTCGGCAATCCATGAAAACATTAACTGACACACACATATCGCTTGCTCATGGCAACGGCGGTCGCTACATGCGCGAACTGATTGATGGCGTATTTGCTCGGTATCTTTCTTCCTCATCAGGCAAGGCTTCGATTGATACAGAATCTGATGCCGTGTTACTGGACGATATCAAGGGCCCTGTTTACACAACAGTCGATGGCTTTGCCGTTCACCCTCTGGAGTTTCCTGGCGGTAACATTGGTTCGCTCGCCGTACATGGCACGATCAATGATTTATCCGTGGCCGGTGCTATTCCACGCTATCTGACACTAAGCGCCATCCTTGAAGAAGGTCTTGAAATTGAAATACTGGAACGCGTAGTTCAGTCGCTGGCGAAGGCGGCTGAGCAATCAAATGTGCGCGTTGTTGCCGGTGATACCAAGGTTGTTCCCCGCGGACATGGAGGTGGAATTTATTTCAGCGTTAGCGGCATTGGTGAAGCAGACCCGGGACTGAAGCTGGGCATGCAGCATATACAGCCGGGTGACCAGGTAATTGTTAGCGGTACGGTTGGAGATCATGGCGCAGCAGTCATGCTGGCCAGAGAGGAGTTCGGCCTGCATGGTGAGGTGCGCTCGGATAGCGGTTCGGTATTGCCTTTGGCCCGTAGTCTTTCCGGGCTGGATGGTGTTCGGTTTATGCGTGACCCAACACGTGGTGGCCTGGCAACCGTTGCACATGAAATAGCCGGTGTTACCGGAAAACGGCTCAACCTGGTAGAAAACGCTATCCCCGTCAATGAAACAGTTCGTTCTATTTGTGAAATTCTCGGCTATGATCCTTTGTACCTGGCGTGCGAGGGCAGATGTGTTGCAGTGGTTTCAGCAGCAGTTGCCGAAACTGTAGTTACGCGATGGCAAGCGCTTGATGAAGGTGTCGAGGCCTGTGTCATTGGTGAAGTGGAGTCGGGCAATGGTGATGTTTTATTACAGACACCAATTGGAGGTCAGCGTAGACTGGAGGCACTGGAAGACGATCCCTTGCCACGAATCTGTTAACCACCCAGTGATTCAACAAACATAATTCTGGTTATGTCTGAATCAACATCTATTAACGTTCATGTGCGTCGACATGGTGTAAGCCGGCGTGCCTTTCTCAAGTTTTGCGCCAGTATGTCGAGTATGCTGGCGCTTTCTCCTGGCCAGGCCGCAGCATTCGCCGACCAGGTTGGTCGGGCGCTTCGCCCCTCCGTGATCTGGTTGTCATTTCAGGAATGTACGGGTTGTACCGAATCATTAACCCGATCGCATGCGCCCAAACTGGAAGACCTTATTTTTGATTTCATTTCGCTGGATTACCATCACACGTTTCAGGCTGCTTCCGGACACTATGCTGAGGAGGCGCGCCAACAGGCAATAAAACAGCACTATGGCAGTTACCTGCTGGTCGTCGATGGATCTGTGCCATTAGCGATGAATGGCGCCTGTTCAACAATCGCGGGTAGAACCAATCTGGACATTCTGCAGGAATGCATCGATGGTGCGGCGGCTGTTATAGCTATTGGAACCTGCGCGACATTCGGAGGCCTGCCAGGGGCTCATCCAAATCCAACCCAGGCAGCGGGGGTCGGTGATTTGATGCAAAGGGGTCTGTTGGCGGAACGCAAACTGATCAACATTCCTGGATGTCCACCATTACCAATTGCCATCAGTAGTGTGCTGGCTCATTTTCTGGCCTATGGACGATTTCCCCTGCTTGATGAAGCCAAACGGCCGCTTGTGTTCTATGGCAATACCGTCCACGAAAGATGTTCGCGTTATCATTTTTATCAGAAGGAGCAGTTTGCAGAAAGCTTTGATGATGAGGGTGCACGTAAAGGCTGGTGTCTGTACAAGCTCGGATGCAAGGGCCCCGTCACGCACAATGCATGCACTATTTACAAATGGAATAACGGGACCAGTAATCCCATTGAATCAGGTCATGGTTGCATCGGCTGTTCAGAACCGGGGTTCTGGGACAAGGGTTCGTTTTATACCAGCCTGGATCAGGTAGTAATGGTTGCAGACCGTGAAACGATGCTGGCAGAGCCCTCGGCGGAGGAAGGGCAGTCGATTTATGAAAATAGCTGCATCTATTGCCATCGCACCGACCCGAAAAATTTTCGCACACCCCCGGAGTCTGTCAGTGAACTGATACGATCGGGCGGGGTCGGCGCGCATCGAAGGCTGGACTTTTCCGAATATCAGCTTGAATCACTGGAAACTTTTCTCAAGTCACTGAAAGAATGAAGATTAAATCGATAGTTCTCATTGGCGCAGTATTGTCAGTTTTTGTAGCTGCTGCTACGGCACAAAATCGTACTGGGTCACCCAGTCCCTTTACAGTTCATGATCTTGATCATGATGGCATGCTTGATCATTATGAATATGGCCGAATGTTTTCCAGGTGGAAGCAGCATCGGTTGCACACAGGTAAACCCGAATTCTCAGATATAGACGAAGATGCCGACGGCTACATTACAGAGGAAGAGTTAATTAAAACGCTCAATCGCCAACTGCGTTTACAGAGGCGTGTCCGGGCAAGGGAACGACGCTGGTCGTCGGACGAAGCATACTGAGAAGCCCTGTTTTATAACGTACATCGCCGAATTCTTGCTAGGCTGTGACTGCGTTCAGGTAAGCGGCATGTGTCATTACCGGTAGTTCATGATTAACGGGAATCTTTAGAAGCGGCGGCCTGCAGACACTTACATTATGAGGACTTCATGGAAACACATACGCTGCTATTGCAGATAGCAATTGTGCTGTTATCTGCACGGTTGTTTGCAGAGGTGGCTGTATATTTTGGTATACCGCCCATTATTGGCGAAATATTCGCAGGTATAATCATCGGCCCAAGTCTGCTCGGCTGGGTCGATCCCAGTGATGCATTCAGATTACTCGCGGAAATCGGCATCATCCTGCTACTGTTTGAAGTTGGACTGGAAACCGACATTCAGCGCCTTGCCGAGGCGGGCCCCAAGGCCGTGCTGGTGGCAATTAGCGGATTTATTCTGCCATTCATCCTGGGTAGCAGTGCCGCATACTACCTGTTCGACCTTTCAATGATCGTCTCATTGTTCATCGGCGGTACCCTGACAGCGACCAGTATTGGCATTACCGTGCGAATCCTAGCAGATCTCGGTCGACACCAGTCAAAAGAAGGGCAGATTGTTCTTGGTGCTGCCGTTATTGACGATCTACTGGGTGTTTTTCTGCTGGCCGTCCTGTATGAATTTGCCATCAGCGGCTCGGTCAACATGTCCAATGTCGGCAGGGTTTTTCTTTATGTGGGCAGTTTTTTCTTCCTAGCACCAATTGTTGCGAAAATGCTCTCGCCTGTGATGAAACGGTACCATGATTATAGTGAGGTGCCCGGGATGATACCGGTCATACTCGTATCTCTGGTGCTGCTGTTTGCCGGCGTGGCACATCTAATCGGGGCGCCCCATCTACTGGGCGGTTTTGCTGCCGGTATTGCATTATCACGAAGATTTTTCCTGCCATTCGCGGTCACCCTTCAAGTTGATCAGGAGTTCAGGGAGAAGATTACCCTGCAAATGGGCCCGATTATCCGGCTCTTTACCCCGATATTTTTCGTCATGGTTGGCTTGTCGCTCGACCTGGGCCAGGTGGACTGGGCATCGCCATGGATCTGGATCTTCTCAATTGGTATGGCTGCCATTGCCATTGTCGCGAAGATGATTGGCCCATTCCTGATTTGCGAGTCCGTACCGATGAGCCTGGCTATTGGTATGTCGATGGTGCCCAGGGGTGAGGTGGGTCTTATCTTTGCCGAGTTAGGCAGAACGGCAAATTTGTTTGATGCGGCGGAGTATGCTGGAATGATCCTTGTCATAACCTATACGACACTGGCGGCGCCATTCTGGATCAAGATGTTTTACAATCACTACGGAAACCGATTGCCTCTGAGTGACAGCAGCGATGGCGATCAGGGCCAGGAACACGTAAAGCGGATGTGACAACTACATGCAAGCCGGGGTGCATCCCTTTTAGTTGTGCAGCTGCTTTGAGTGCAATTCATGCATGTAAAATGTAATTCGATAAATATGTTTGCTGACGCGCTCAAGCCAACGAATGCCCTCTAGACTGTCAGTTCCATCCGGAACTGTCATTTTGCCCGTAGCAACATCAGCCATGACCTGGTCTCGTAACCGGAATGAATGGCTGTTGAAATAGTTGGTAGATGCCTCTGAACGTTTGACGGCATCATCCCATTTTGAGTTATCCATGCTGGTCAGTATCTGATCGATATCGTGTGCAAGTCGCTCACAGTATTCCTGCAGGTGTATGTTGCTGAGAGCTGCTTCCAGTCTGTCGATATCCTCTTCGCATCTCTCATGCAAGCGTTGCAGATGATCCAGTGTATGTATGCTTGACAGAAGTGCAGTCCAGTGCGCGCCATCTTTTGGAGCGAGATGTATCTGGTCAACATAGTCATGGGTGATGTCCAGTTCGGATTGCATCATTTGTACAAATGAAATACTGGCATGCGAACGCTTCAGAATTAAACGCCTGATGTAGTCATATAGTGCATGTACCTCTTCATGTAATGTTTTCCTGACGGCCTCAAGTGCTATGCCCGGTTCATTGAGCAAGGACTGCTCCAGTCTGGTAGTAAAGCTGGATTCTTCTTCCGGGATAAGTTTATAGATGAGCCCGGCAAAATGATTGGTGAACGGTAAAATAAGCAATACACACAGTATGTTGAAAGAACTGTGAAAGCCGACCAGCGCGAGTTCAGCATTGTGCTGAATGATATCAGGATTGATCAGGTCGAGTAGCAGGGTATAGGGTGTTAGTAACATGAAAGCTACTGTGCCGCTATAGAGGTTGTATATGACATGCGAAATACCTGTTCGGCGAGTATCCGCAGATCCGCCAATCGAGGCTATTATGGCCTTGATTGCCGTTGCAATATCCATTCCGATAACCAGTGCCATGGCTTGTGGAAAGCTGATGGTGCCAACATATAGCGCGGTCAGTGCAGTCGCTACGCCTGCACTGGATGATTGTGTTATCAATGTTATTGCCATGCCCATGGCAACCAGTTTGAGTCGCCCTGAAATTGTGTCGGCTGGAAAGTCGTTCGTGGTGATAATGCCTTCGAGACCCTGCATCACGTTTTGCAACAGGGTGATTGCGATGAATATGAGGCTGAATCCGGCGATGGCCATGCCGGCTGATGCGATTTTTCCGCGTCCGAATAGTCGCATTAATATACCCAGTAAGACCAGCGGCGAAACGATGGTTGCCAGTTTGAATTTGAACCCGACAAGAGCCACCAGCCAGCCGGTGATCGTAGTGCCGATATTTGCCCCGAATATGATTCCAAGCGCTTGAGGAAAAGTCAGCAGACCGGCGCTGACGAAACCAATGGCAGCAACTGTCGTTGCACTGGATGATTGTAATATTGCTGTTGTTGCGGCCCCGGAAATAGCACCCGATACAGGGTCGTGGGTAAACCGGGTAAGTTTGAGCCGGAGCATATTGCCCGCCAGTCCCTTTAACCCGTCAGTCATGACAACCATGCCTAACAGGAAAATACCAAGGCCACCCATCGCCTGAAATACAGTCGCGCTCATAAGACCATTATAGTTAATACATGACCGCGAGCTATTTTCCAGGCTTATGGCGTATACATGATTCTCTCATGCTTAATTGGTAATGACAGTCTATTGATAAAGCCCGCTGTTGATCTGTTCACAAGTCTGGAAACCAGTATCGTTGCTGAGTGTGCTAACCAATGAGTATCAATGGCTGAGCTGGCGCATCCGAATACAATGGCTACGATCTCTGCGGTCCGTCGGCGGGCTGAAGTGTTAACGGCGTTCAGTAGGAGGGTAGCGAGGTGGTGGATAACGATACGGCGGGGCATTGCCGCCGTAGGCATTGCTTCTCCCATCCAGGTTGCCGGTGCTTTCGCCTTTCACCTTGCTACTCATACTGAAGCTGAAGGAACCCTCGCCATCGCCGGTAGACTGTGTATATCCCCTGGCTTCTCCCCGGAAACTGCCATCGTCCCAGCTGTGGTTCCAGTCTTCGTAATAATAAGGCCCATAATGAGAGCCGTAATAGGGAGTGTACTCATCAGCCAAGGTGATTCCGGGCATGAGGAAAATCAGTCCCAGCGCGAGCCCATGCATGTTCATCGTAAATCTCCTTTGGGATGGTCGGCTCATTTCAACGCCATCAGGCCAAGTATAGGTTGATTTTGATCATTTTTTGCGGGATAGCGGCATGGGCCGACCAACCCCTCGGGGAAACATTCCGCCCGAACAACCTGACCGGCATGTTATTCGCTGGTCTTTTCAGTTTCTACAACGGGTACCCGGATACTGCCGGGAACGATGTAGTACGGATAATAGTAGCTATTTCCATAGTAGCCGTTATGCGTATCCATATCGGTGTCCCATTCGGTATCTCCACGGAAATTACCGCTCATACTAAAACTGAATGATCCTTCACCATCGGCCCTGGCACGCCCACGACCCCGACCATCGCCCCAGAAGCTGTCGTTAATCCAGCTGTTTTCCCAGCTGTTGTAATACGGGCCATAGTATGGGGAATAGTCATCGGCGGATGCCGCACCGGATATCAGGAGTGAAGCCAGTAAAAATCCTTTCAATAAGCCGTTCATCGCACTGCTCCTGTGCAACTCACTTACATGGTAATTACAGCACTACACAGCTGAAGTCACGTTGATTTCAATCAACTTTCCAGTCTAGAGAGGGGTGCTATCCCGGAAGGGTGATGCCTATCCCGTTTGGTCGATCCCGCCATCCAGTGAAGGCGCGTCTTTTGGCCGGGCGCGTTCAAGAAACAGCATGGTCAGTGCGGGCAAAAATGTCACGCTGACTATCGCGGTGCCCAGCAGGCCAAACAGCACGATAATACCTACGCCTCTATATAGCTCGGTACCTTCTCCAGGCAGAAACACCAGGGGTGCGAGGCCACATATGGTGGTCAGGGTAGACATTGCGATTGGTCGCAGGCGTTTATCGACTGCGTCGATGATGGCTTCCCTTGCATTCATGCCGTTATTGCGCGTGTTAACCATCGCAAGATGGACGATGAGGATAGGGTTGTTGACGACAGTTCCCATCAGGATGAGGAAACCGAGCATGGTAATCATGTCAAAGGACTGGGTTGCCTCCTGTATGCCGACGATGGGTAGCCAGCCGCCAATCAGGTTAAACAGCCATAAACCTACGATCCCGCCTGCGACACCAAGTGGAATGGTGGTCATGATTAATAACGGGTATCCCCAGTGGGTAAAAATGGCGACCAGGAGAAGATAAATAATGATCAATGCAACCGTGTAGTTTGCGGTTAGCGCTTCGCGTGTGGCATCGAGCTGGTCACTGGCGCCAGAAATGGTGATATTGATATTGTTGGGGATTGAGCCGTTATCCCGCATGAAACGAATTACATCCTGCTTTACGATGGCGACACCGGTTTCCAGCGCAATGTTATCCGGCGGAATCACATTCAGGGTGACGGTCCTTTTGCCATCAACCCGACGAATGCTGTTGGTGTCGACGGTTTCACTGATGGTTACCAGTGACGATAAGGGAACAGTTGTACCATTGGGTGTATAAACGGGAAGCTGGTCCAGGTTGTCAAGGTCAGCCAGCGCGTTTTTCTGGCTATAAAGATAAATATCTATCTTGTCATCATCCAGGAAAAATTCGTCAACAAATGTGCCATCGGTCATGGCTGACACGGTAAAGCCGAGATCGCTGCTGGGCATGCCAATCTCGGCAAGTCGGTCCCACCGTGGTCTGACTTCTACCAGTGGCTGGGACAGGGTCAGTGTGGAGGGGTTGGCCCTGACTCTGGGTTTGTCGAAGACCTCCTTGGCGCGCTGATCAACCAGAGAGGCGACTTTGTATATTTCTTCAAGCGATGGGCCGGAAATGTCCAGGCTGACACTACGCGACCCGCCATTGTTGCTGGTAATGATCGAGCCCCTCGAGACAAACGCCCTCATGGCAGGGTACGTTTCGTACTTGTCGCGAAGAGCATTCATCAAGGCCTTGATATGTGTCGGATTTTTAGGCTGTGTGATGATCCTGATGCGACTGGATTCGATGCTGATGTTCATGTATGCCATCGCCGGAACAGATGTCTCGCCACTGTCGAATTGTTCAGGCTCATGGTTCAGGTAGGGAAGAAAATAATCCTGTAGCTCTTTGCCTATCCTTGCCATGGTTTCCAGATTGTAGCCGGGCGGTGAACTCATGCTGGCAAATGCCTTAGGCTCCTCACCCTCCGGCAGATATTCTGCAGCTGGCATCAGGAAGGTGATGACCCCCAGTGTAATGAGGACCGTTACGCTCAGGACTGAAAGCTGGTATGTACGCGAGGATAGCAGCCTTGATACCCAGTTGACGATGCGTTCATTCCAGTAAGGTGTGCTATGCGGCAGCACCGTACTATTGCTGAATTCAAGTCTTGCCGTTGCGGGCGGGAGCACGGTGATGGCTACCAGCATCGAAGCGAGAATCGATGCCGATATGGCAATGGCGATATCCGAATAGAGCTGGCCGGCTTCTTCAACAATGAAAACAATCGGGATAAAGACGAGTATGGTTGTCAAAGTCGATGCGAGGATGGCTGGCCAGACCTTGCTGACACCATCGATTGCGGCTTTTACCCGGTCCATGCCTCTACGGCGTGCCATCTCTATGCTTTCCAGTACAACAATACTGTTGTCCAGGGTCATGCCTATTGCGAAGGCAACACCGGCGAGTGATATGACGTTTATAGTTCTTTCTGCCATCAGGAGTCCGAGAAAGGCAGCGATCGTACAGACAGGTATGCCCATGATGCCAACCAGCGTGGCCGGACCGGAACGAAGAAAAAGAAACATCACCAGGCTGGCGAGTACCGCGCCAATCGCGAGGTTCTTCCATACGTTGAAAATTGATGCCTCCACGTAGCCGACATCATCCGCAATCAATCGCATCTTCATGCCGGCGGGATGCAGCACCTCACGGTTGATTGCTTCAACTTCCCGGGTTAGTTCCCGTTTGATATCAATCACGTTAGAACCTGTCTGGCGCCTCACAGACATGCCGATAATCGGGTTGCCGTCTGTGTAGGAAATCCGGCTAACTTCGAAATGTCCCAGCCTGATATCTGCGACATCGCCGAGGCGTGTCACCGCATCGCCGCGACGACTGATAATCATTTGCTTCAGTTCATCAAGGTTTTTGAATCGCCCGATGGTTCGTAACAGGTAGCGCCGCTTGCCTGATTCTATTTCGCCACCGGATATATCCCGGTTTCTTTGCCTGATTGAATCACGTACCTCGGCCACTGTCAGATTCAATGCAGCCAGCCTCGCCGGGTCGATGAGTACCTGTACCTGGCGTTCAGCTCCACCATAGGTCCTGACCTCTGAAACGCCTTTTACAGTCTCCATCCTTGAGGCAACATTGTCTTCAATAAAATCCTGCATCGGGATCATGTCAAGATTTCGGGGGTTTCCGTCGAGCGGCATCACGCGGTAATACATGAATGAATTCGCCGAGAATGAAGTTGCGTATATTCGTGGTTCATTCACATTGTTTGGGTAGGAGGGTACCTGGCTGAGCGCATTGCTGACATTGATCAGCGTATCGTTCAGATTCACGCCAAAAGGAAACTCCATTTCAATGCGGGCGCTGCCAAAGCGGGCAGTTGAAACAATGCGTTGCAGGGAAGGCACGCTTCGAAGATGTTCTTCCTGTTCTATCAGTATTTCTTTTTCGATATCCTGGGGAGTAGCACCCGGCCAGCTGGTGCGGATAGATATGGTGCGTACCTCCAGATCAGGAATCATCTGTACCGGAATTTTCAGTGCCGCAACAATACCAAGCACGCAGATGACCAGGGTCAATACGGCCATCAGGGTGCCACGATGGATAATCGTTTCAAACATGGGTGATGCGGTCAGGGTTTGTAGATAACAACCTTCTGTCCATCCCGCAGAGATTCATTGCCTTCGACTACTACCCGGTCACCGTCACTGATACCATCGAGTACGGCCAGCATACCATCGAATGCCGGGCCTGTTTTGATGCGTCGTTCACGTACCACGGTGCTACCTTCACTGGTTTGCACTACCCACACGGTGATTCGGCCATCAGGATAGCGAACAACTGCATCCTTCGGGACGATGATTGCCTGTTGACCGCTGTCCAGCTGTAATATGGCGGTTGTGGACATGCCGTGCGTGATTTGTGCATTGCTGTCCTTGAGGGTTGCGCGCATCAGAAAGGTGCGTGCGTCTGTGCTGCTGAAAGGCACTATGGTGTCGATCTGGCCGTCAAATACCTTCCTGGGAAGGGCGTCTATGCGAATAGCGAGCTTTACCACGTGTTGCATACGGGGAAAGGCCCTTTGTGGTACCTGAAAATCGATTCGTATATTCTCGTTGGAGAACAATTCGGCTATGGCATCTCCGGGATTGATCCATTCGCCAACTTCTATGTATTTCTGGCTGATAATGCCACTGAAAGGTGCGGTCAGAACATGACGTTCAACCCGAGCTTCCTGCAATCTTTTTTCGGCAACGTAACGTTGCAGGTTGGCGTTTGCAATGTTGACTTCAGCCTGCAGCGATTTTAGCTCGCTTGCAGATATGTTTTTTTGTTTTGCCAGGCGCTGGCCGTCCTCAAGGCGCCGCCGGGCATCGGCCAGCTCGGCCTCGGCGCTACGCATGGAAGCCTCGGCGGCTTTCAGCGAGAGTTCTTCCAACTCGGTATCCAGCGTGATGATGACATCGCCACGTTCCAGCTGTGACCCCTTGTCCACGTTAAATGACTTGACTAATCCACTGACCTCGGATGAAAGCTGTGCAATCTTTGGCGAATTTACCGTG
Source organism: Gammaproteobacteria bacterium (assembly GCA_041572715.1). Classification (GTDB taxonomy): domain Bacteria; phylum Pseudomonadota; class Gammaproteobacteria; order JAJDYQ01; family JAJDYQ01; genus JAJDYQ01. The sequence goes on along the minus strand of JBFFRZ010000015.1, from coordinate 3,029 downwards.
CCAGACAGGTGTATTTGTTCAACTATTGGGCCAGTAGTTGCCGTGTAGACAACGACTCGGGTTTGCTGTTTGGCGGCATGTACAGCATGTATTGAAGATGCCGTGGCCACTAAAGCGACGATCATGATTATAAGATGACGCTGCAAACAGGTCTGTGTACTGTTCATGGCAGACAGTTCATAAATTATGTGATGATCCCGATGATACCCATTGTTAATGTTACTATGCAGGCTCGGGTGGAGGAAGCGAATTTATCTGCTGTATTCAGGAGTCTGACATGTTCGAAATTCATTCACGGCTACAACAGGACTGCATCAGTCTGGGTAAGCTGGAGTTGTGTCATCTGTTGTTGATGAATGACAGTAACTTTCCCTGGTTCATCCTCGTGCCCGAGCGTGAAGGCATATCAGAAATCTACCAGCTCGACATGCAGGATCAGCAACAGTTTATGAGTGAATCTTCGCGTCTTTCCAGATACATAAGCTCGGTTTTCAAGGCGCATAAACTGAATATCGCTGCGCTGGGGAATATCGTTCCACAACTACACATCCATCATATCGTGCGATATCGGCGGGATGCATGCTGGCCAAAGCCTGTCTGGGGGCAACAGCCTGCTACGCCATATGCCCCTGACGAGTTACAGACCGTCCGTCAGCTGATGCAGGATTTATGAATTATTTTTGTGCTCGACTTCTATAGCGAGCCACAAACCTGCTCAAAATTGCCTGTGCATAGGGTGTGTCTTCTTCACTAACGGCCGTAATCAGGGTTTGCACTTCATGCGGCTGAAAGTAACCATGATGCTTGTAGGCATGAATTCTGAGGGTGAAGCCCTCGCTATCTCCCTCCGGATGAAACTGCGTGGCATAAACATTATTGCCAATGCGGAACATCTGCACAGGACATGCATCCCCGGTCATAAGCAGTGTGGCCCCTTCAGGCAGTTCATCACATGCCTCTTTATGACCAAGTAGCACTGTAATCCGGTCCGGGAAGCCGGACAGTAAAGGGTCCTGCCTGCCATCATCAGTGATATCCAGGCGAACACAGCCAACCGCTTCACGGTACTTGCCGGATATTGGTGTCCCCAGGTATGCGCCGAGCAGACCATTACCGGAACATGCGCCCAGAAAAGGCATATCATTCGGTACGATAGTGTCGAACAGTCGATTGAAATCCTGTTCTATTTTTTTCTGTATGGCAGATTTGTCTGAGGACGGCGTGCTGATATCAAAGGGGCTTCCACCTACGATAATGCCACTGTAGTTGCCCAACTCCAGGTCGCTGGGGATACCGCTGCGTTCAATGCGAATACGATGAGCGTCACGTTCGTCAAGGTTGCCATATTTCAGTATGGCCCGGTACTCATTATCTGAAGTGTCATTCTCTGGTCGAAGTTGCAATACCAGGAAAGGCTTGTTCATCTGGGCTTGATTCGGGTCTTAACAGTACGCCTGGGTAACGTATTTTATGCTAACCGGCTAGATACCATGAATAGTAAGCTGTTTGACAGAGAACGCGCCGCCCAGGTTCTTAAGATCAATGCCAGTGAATGCATCCTTGTAGCTACGGTCCGCGCTGTGCAATACGTCTTTCCCGTTCAGTATGACTTTCATGTTGCCGTCTTTCGCCCTGGTCCATTGCAGTTGATGAATACGGTCTCCAGTTGCCGAAATTTTCTCAGCTACTTCAATGATGCTTTTACCTCGCCTGCTGATACGTTGCAGTTCAAGGCTGGCATTACTGCCCGGCAGAAATACCAGGCGATAACCCGGCCCTCCCGGGTTGCCCTGGTAAACGCCTAGTTCGAAGTGTCCCTGTATGCTGCGTACGTCGAGATTTATATCTATGGCGAAGGCGTTGGATATGGTTTTTTTGCTGGCGATCATTGCATGATCTGCATTGGGGGCCTGTTTGTTGCTGCCTTTCCCGTCATTCAATGCTTGCTCAAGTATGGCACCCAGTAACAGCGCTGCAGCTTCTTCCTTTGAATTACGATCTGAGGTAGGTTCTTCGGGCTGCCGGGTCTGTATATCACTGTGCAATCCAGATCCGCGCTCAAGCTTAAAATCTCCTGATATGATCTGCCAGTTAGAATCCTTGTTCATGTAACCGTCGGTAAAGTCTTCCTGCATAATGCTCTTGCGCCATGGCCAGTCATACTGATTGACGATATCGCGCAGATCCTCGATGAATCTTCTGTCTGCAGCGCGCGCCTTGTCAGCGTCATCAATGAGTTTGTTTAGCTCGTCGATCATTTTCTTCAGCCGTTCATCATTCTGTACGGGACTTGATGACATGCTGTTATCACCCGGAGGTTGCCATGCCTGGTAACGCGAGCTGCTATCGGCGGCCTGGGCGTTGGTAATCATAGTCATCAATATGGTGAGGATCATAAGACGGATATTTTTCATCTGCTTACCTGTTTCTTGTGACGTGGTCTGCATTCTAACCGATTGGGTCGGCGTATAGTATGTCCGGCAGGGCCAGGCCTGTGATAGCATAAATAGCATGGAACACGGGTAACAACAGTGTATGAAACTTTTTGTAAAAATATTTCTGCTCATTCTTGTCATTATAATAATTGCGCCGTTTTTTATAGAAGGGCGTAACGGAAAACCATTAATTACCCTGGATGAATTGCAGAAACCTGGCGCATTGGCAAAAATGGCTGACAGGTTTTCTGACCTGATTGATGATAGCGTTAAACAGGGTGACGATGGAAAGGACAGGATTTATACCTGGAGAGATGACCAGGGCCGCCTGCATTACAGCAATATCGAGCCAGCAAATAAGACCGGGGTCAACATGCTGGAGGTTGAGCCAGACATCAACGTGATAGGCTCGGATGATCCCGATACCCCTAAAGGCGCATTACTCCCGGTAACTGCACCGGAAGATGAAGAGTCGACCAGTAATGGTCCTAAGATGATACGGGTCTACGATCCCGAGCCCAGATAGAATGCGCCTCTGTAGCTTTCAATGAGTGTTGAGTATTGGTTCTAGTCTGAAGTCTTGAGCTGCGCGAT
>JBFFRZ010000014.1:0-18487 GCA_041572715.1 Gammaproteobacteria bacterium | reverse complement strand
TGACGGAGTCCGCCATGCGTTCACCGACCCGGGTGCTGATAGTCGAGGCATTGAAAATATGAAATACGATGCCAATGCCGACAAGCAATCATGGTCTGCAATGAAAACCTTCTTTAAGCAGATATTCAATTAATACTACGGAAGATCGGGACGTAACTATGCTTGAATGGATACTGATTATTGCAACCCTTGTTTTTGCGTTTGAAACCAAACCGGTGATCAATTCTTTACATGCCGGGTTCCAGGATGAAGAACACGGGATTACCCATGCCATTCCCGCGCTGGTTAGTACCTGGCTGGTTTACCTGGCCTATGCAGTAATCCTGGGCTTTACCTATGGCTGGCTTGCTGTTGCGTTCCCGATCATTCTCACGGTCATGAAATATGGCAGTGTTGTAATACTGTGTCTGCTGGCATTTCTCATTTGGTCACGTGACAAGGAAATCGTTGAAGAAAATTACCTATCGCTTGGTGAAGAATTTCTCATCAAGGCTATCAGCCTGGGAATCCCCCTGATCATGATTGTTATGTATTCCCTGTTCCTGGACTTCACCAAGCCGCTGACCTTACAGATTATCGTTATGACGGTTGGAGTTGTGGTGGTGAGCTTTATCTCGCAAGTGGTCTGGGTAGTGGCAGGGCTGGTTATGGATAATGAGTTCTTCGCAACTGAAACGGTTATCAAGTTTGACAGGGTAATGGCCGGTATTATCGTTTTACTGGCGGTACTGGTTGCATTCATCTGATCAATGATTGAATTATGTGAGCCGCCACGGTCTTACCGGGACCTGTGTGCTCGTTTGCAACTGAATGCCGGCATTCCCTATAGCGAACACTGGAGTGCGGCCGCCGATTTCCTCGGGCTCATTGTCGATGAAGTTATCTCTATTAAACCTGAAACTATTCTTGAGTGTGGTAGTGGTGTTTCCACCCTGATGCTGGCAGCTGCGTGTCGTGAGTCCGGGCAGGGCAGGGTTCTGAGTCTTGAACACCAGCAGGAATACGCCAGTGATCTGCGCGATATCGTCGCCAGTTACGGGCTGCAGGAATTCGCTATGGTTATCGATGCTCCCCTGGTGGATGCGCATGTTAATGGCCGTGATTACCAGTGGTATTCTCTTGATAACCTGGTTGAGTGCGACATAGACATGATGGTGATCGATGGGCCACCCGGAAGATTACAGAAAAATTCCCGCTATCCGGCGCTACCGGTATTGCGGGGCCGAATGACATCGGCATGCAGTATTTTTCTTGACGATGCGGGCAGGGAGGATGAACAGGAAATTGCTCGCAGATGGCAGTCTGAATACAAGAAGCTGAACGGTAGTTATATTGATAATCAGCGAGGATGCATGAGATTCATACACCGGTAGCAAACAGTTTCAGTAAAACTATAATAACTCTATTACAATCGGCAAGATCCAGTATTCGTTGCCAAAAATTATCATGGGGGATAAAAGATGACGATAGGGCACACAGTAATCGGTGAAGGTGACGAAAAAGTCATCGTTCAGCATGGCTGGTTCGGGGATTATCAGGTTTGGGAACCAGTATTTAGTTCGCTCGATAAGAAAAAGTATAGTTTCGTCTTCATTGATTACCGGGGTTATGGGAAATCAAAAGATTTATATGGTGATTACTCGATGTCCGAGATAGCACAGGATACGATCGTGCTCGCTGATGTACTGGGTTTTGGCCGGTTTCATTTGATTGGTCACTCAATGGGCGGTATGGCAATGCAAAGAACTATCCTGAACCTCGAGGATACTAATCGGGTAAAGAGTGCAATTGGTGTCGATCCGGTTCCTGCTTGTGGCGGGCAACTGGATGAGCAGTCCTGGGATCTTTTTGAGGGTGCGATCAAGAATGACGAGAATCGATATAAAATTCTGGATTTCACAACAGGCAGTCGTAATTCATCGGTTTGGCTTAACTACATGGTTGAACGATCACATGCGACAACTTCAGAGGTGGCATTTGCGGGTTATTTGAATGCCTGGGCTAAAGAAGATTTCGCTGAAGAGGTAAAGGGGCTGCAGACACCAGTGCTGGTCTGTATTGGTGAGCATGACCACGCATTTTCAAAAGAGTTAATGGATGCGACCTACTTGAAATGGTTGCCAAACGCAGAACTCTCGATAATTGCGAATGCAGGACATTACCCTATGCAGGAAGCCCCGGTGAATTTAGCAACTGTCATGCAGCAATTCCAGGATAAACACTTGTAGCCCTCTCGGCATATCGCGATCCACCGTTAGGCTAGGTGGACTCATTATGGCGAATGTCCCACTCCTGGAGCGCCTGCTCCAAGTTTCCCTTGGCACCAATTAATCGCCAGAATTCCGCAAAATGCTGTTTGGCCTGTTCCAGGTTGAATTGCATCCGGTGTTTTTTGTTCTGCATGAATAATTTTATGTTGGCATTCACCGTGTCGATATAATCCTCGGTCAGTACTCGATCATTCATGAATGCATCCAGGTAAACACCCTCTCGCCATGCCTTAATAATGCCCATGTGGCCGCGTTTAGCAAAACTGTTAATGGTGGCTGCTTTATCCCGCGTGAGATGTACGTAAAATGCATCATCGCCATAGGCCTGGTCCAGTCTTCCCAGAAACCATGATAGTCGATTGTCAGCCTCTATATGGTTGGCAGGATAACTGAGTCTTTCCTCACCAGGAATTTTAAGGCGGCTTTCATGTCCGGCGGAAAAATTACTGATATGTTCACAGGCCTTGATAAAGGTGGTTGACCCGCATCGTCCGGTATTCAGGATAAAGACATTCACTGTTGTCCCGCAAGTATACGGTTCCAGTATTCCTGGTGATCAGGGTATTGATGGATCGACTCTATGATTGCTTCGAGTGTCGATTGCTTGGTTTTCGCATCATTGATTACGCTGTAGGTGATGGCATCCTTGTCGTAGTTCAGGTGGATATTTGCAACAAACTGTTCAAGGTTTTTGCTGATCGGCTTTAGTGCGTAATCATCATGGCTGTTGAGCTGATCCATGTATGATTGCAACAGGTTGAGCTTCGCAAGCAGCAGTTTCTGCTTGTCATTGTAGCGGCTATTCATCCGCTGCTCGGTTTCCATTACCGTGTCGCGGATGACCTGTATATCCGCCAGCTGCTCCGGGAAGCCGGCCTTGCATAACTGTTCAATGCTGAACAGCATGACATCGCCGAAATACTGGCGTTTGAACTCCTGTCCGAGATCAATTGAGCTGCTGTCCTGATTTACCCCGGTCCTGAACTCCGCCATGCCGGTTTCGTTCAGAGTCCGTTTGTGCAGCATCGGAAGATTCACTGATACGAACCGGGAACCGAGCCTGCTCCTGAGTATTCTTCCAAGGGTCGGACCTGCCATCCGCAACCGCAAGCCGGAAAACGGGATAAAACTGGAAAGTGCTTCTTTGGTAAAAGCGTAATTGCCGGTGTAAACCGTACGTGCAGGTGCAATGCTGTCGGGTGGATAGGAATAACTGAATCGGGTTGCGCGTGTAGGGTGTTCGCCATAAAAGAATTGCTTCAATGCTTCGGCGTAGTTCTTCAGGCAATCCAGGTTGGTATGATTACCCTGTAGTGGGCACTGGTATTCATAGACCGGTGTGTGCTTGCCAAAGCCGAAGAGGTTCGCCATGTCGTGATAGGAAGCATCCTCGTCACAGGTATTATGATGCTGATGAAATTCACAGGCGGCACTGGCATCCTGCTTCAGGATGGAATCGATAAAATGAATGGTATCGTCGAGCAGGGTATTGGCCATCACAGCTGGCGAAACCGGTGGATCGCCAACAACTTTGCCGGTCACAATCTGGATATCGTCATCAGAAAAAATCCTGTCAAGATGATAGAAGTAGTTGATGGGCTGCCTGTCTGTGTCGACCGGGTCGACCGTGAATAGCTGGTCGCTGTCAATAAAGTAAAAAACAGTATTATCGCTGTCGTGGTTATGTAGGTTCAGATACAGGTAGCACAGGTTTCTCATTACTGAGGGCCCCAGGTGTATCTTTGCGTCTGCGGATGTGCTTTCGATGACTGTTTTCAGGTTGGTCATGTCAGCTTCTGTGAGAGAATCAACCAGCTGTTGCTGATCCTGTCGGCCAAAGTAAGTGGTGTCAATGCCCAGCAGGGTAGTTTCTCTTGTCAGTTGCCTGATCCGGTTGCTGCACTCAGGATCGATGCTGTCATCGGCGATCATTACCGAGATTCTGTTGTACCTGCCTTCCGTAGTGCCACCATAGCGGAAAGTTTCACATTGTCTGACCAGGCTATTGATGCAGTTGGTGAGTTGTACCGGCCTGTCAGCAACGGGAATGACAATCACAAAGTCATGTCGGCGGTCCTTTTGTATCAGCTGATGTAGCCGCTCTATCTCATGGAACAGGGACTGGTAGATACCGCTCAGTTCATTCGCTTTTTCCGAGGCCCATATATGCTTTTCCAGTCGCTTGATCGACTCGGTGTAGATATCAAGCACAGGCTGGATTTCATTGCGTTCAATTGATTCATAGATAGAACTTCCAAGTGCTTTAACTTCCGTGTCCGGATAGATGAGGTCCAGATATGCCATGAGCGCAGGACAATGCCTGCCGGCAAGGCCACTGGCATGCTCATCGGTTTGAGTGGTAGACCGGGAATGCGTTTTTATCAATGAAGACATCAATCAGGACAGATTGTTCGGTGGTGTTAGTGAATAGCTTGTCCAAATCCGGGGTTGATTTAACACGAACATAATCGATACCAAATGATTTTGCCAGCATCCTGTAGTCAGGATTGTCGAAATCGCAATCCAGGTAGCGTTCGGCATATTGCTGGTTCTGGTTTTTCCTGATCAGCCCCATGCTGCTGTTATTGAATAGTATGATAGTTAGTGGTATGCCGTAATTCATGGCGGTCATGATTTCCATGCAGCACATCTGGAATCCGCCATCGCCGATAATTACCACTGCAGGGTCGCTGGTGCTGAAACGGGCGCCGATGGCTGCGGGGACAGCATGGCCGAGTGAAGATATGCCGGAGTTAGGAAAATACCTTATCCCCCGGGTTACCCGAAAAAAGTTCTGTGCATAAATGATATTGTCATCGAATATCATGCTGTTTGCGGGCAAGGCATGTTCCATTCTGCGAAACAATTGCTCGACAAGCTCGAAGCCGGATGCAAATACGGGGGAAGAATCATTGTGTTTTTTTTGCGCTGATTGTATGTCTTCAATATCGTCGTTGTTCGGCTGGCCAGGCAACTGATTGTCCTGTTGTATCTGTTCGAGGACAGCGGTTAGCACGGTGTGAATATCCCCGCATATGGCAAGATCCGCACGGTAAACTTTTTCTATTTGTCCCGGGTAATTATCTACCTGGGCGATCTTTTTGTTGTCCAGCATGCTGTTCTTCCACACATAGCTGGTCCGTTCATTGAAGGCGGCGCCGAGGAACAGGATAAGATCAGCATGATCCTTGATGTAGTTGAAGGCATAGCCGCGGGTCGTCACGCCGAGGCAACCAAGTGACAGCGGGCCCTGCTCATCAACGGCACCCTTGCCCTTGAGGCTGGTTGCCACAGGGATATCAAGCAGACTGCTCAGTTTTTCAAGTTCGTTTTGAGCACCGGACTTGATGCATCCATAGCCGGCTATGATCACAGGATGACGGGCGGATTTCAGCAGCCTGGCGAGTTCCGTAATCCCGGCGGGTGCCTCAGCGTTACTAGTGCCGGATTTTTGCGTTATGACCTGGTCGAGAATCGCTTCATCGACCATTTCCTTCTGCACGTTATACGGGATACTGAGCAACACAGGCCCCGGGGTGTCTGCCAGTAGTACTTTCGCGGCCTGGTTTAGTACGCCCGGCAGGTAATCTGTGCGCTCTATCAGTTTGCAGTAGTGGGTGATCGAGCGGAATAACTCTGATTGACTGATGGCGCCGCCTTCACCCGAACTTTCCTGCAGGCCCCCTTTGCCAAATATATAGGTGGGCGCTTCACCGGTAATCGCAAGTACCGGTAATTTGTCAGCGAAGGCGTTGGCGATGCCTGTTACCAGGTTGGTGGCGCCGGGTCCTGCGGTTGCCAGGCATCCACTGATTTTATGGCTGGCGCGGCTATTGCCACATGCCATGAAGGCGGCCCCCTGTTCATGCTTGGCCAGCACGGTCCTGATGGGTGAGTCATACAGGCCATCATAAACCGGCAGGATATGCGCTCCGGGCATACCGAAAACGGTATCTATCCCCAGGCGCTCCATAAACCTGACAATTAGTTCACTGACCTGGATTTGCATGTGCTACCTGAAAAAAGCAGGAGAATGATCAGGATAGGGTTTTCAGGCATTGTTTTGCAACAGCTACGGGCGGGATTGCCTGGATGTGTGACCCGCCAGGGTAATTATTTGTCTTCTAGACTGCTTGCGGCCTCTTCGATACGCTCCAGTTGTTTTTCGTTGAGCATGGGCAGGGTAGGCAAGTCTTCAGCCTCTTTCAGCAAATCCTTCATCTTCATACTGGCTTCGTGCAACTCGCGGAAGGATTTTGCCAGTTCAGCACTGTCCTTGATGGCCGCCTCGATACTTTCCAGTTTCTGTTCGAGTGCCTGCTTTTCCTTACGGGCGGCACGGGTTGCATCCTCAGCACGCTTACGCGCAGTAGACTCATCGCCTTTCTGTTTTTTCAGTGCCTTCAGTTTCTTGATGACATTTTCAGGGGTATCAGCCAGGCTGACATTAATCGCTTTTAGTTTTTTCTGTTCCTCGGCCAGCTGTTTTTTGACTTTTTTGACTTCTTCAGCGTTCGCTGCACGCGCTGCATTTATTTGGTTTTCCATGGCTTCGACATCCGCGATGGCCTTGTCTCGCTCCTCCATGGCGTCTTCAGCAACCTGCGCACTGTCCTTGACCTTTTGCTCCATGACCTCAACCGCCACCCGGGCCTGTTCACGGGTTTCCTCAATATTGGCATCGGCCTCCATCGAGCGTTTGATCGCCTTGTCGAGAGCGGCTTTCAGTTGGTCAGTATCGCAATCCGGGTCCAGGCCAAGTGCATCGGTTGCGGCGCCAATCAATACCTGTTTGCTGATGGCTAGGTCTTTCCAAACTTGCAACTGAATCTCTAATTCTGCCTGGTCCACTGATTCCTCCCCTGAGGCTGGTAAAAATTGGCGCGCATTGTACATAAATTCGGTTATGTATGTGCATATATAAGGATTAAGAATGTTAAAACGGACTGAATATTTCCATTTATTTCCATGGTTAGGCCTGAAAATACAAGAAACATACTATTTAGTATGTTTACATACCATTTAGTATGTTAGAGCTTATCCATGACCAGATGTCTGACTTCAAACGCGATCCGGTGCGCACGCGTGAGAAATTACTGCTGTCCGCGTTCGAGCAAATCCATCGGCATGGTTTTCAGGCAGTAAGTCTTGATGAAATCCTGAAGGATACCGGCGTAACAAAAGGGGCGCTCTACCATCATTTTCCCAATAAAAATGCGCTGGGCTACGCGGTGATCGATGAGGTAATCAGCCCGTCACTGGAGAATTTCTGGGTAAAACCGGTGGTGGATGCCCTGGATCCGCTTTCAGCACTACAGGCGGTCATTCTTGATGCAGGAGAAAACATGACGATGGACGAGCTCAGGCTTGGATGTCCACTGAATAACCTGGCACAGGAAATGTCGGCCACGGACGAAGGTTTTCGTACGCGGTTGCAGGCAATTTATGATCATTGGCGTGACAGTCTGATGGTAGCACTGAACAGGGCAATCGATGACGGACAGATGAAAAAAGAGGTTGATGCAGGCTCTGTAGCAGCCTTCATTATTGCATCCCTGGAAGGTTGCATTGGCATGGCAAAGAATGCCCAGAATATGCAGCTATTGATGCAGTGTGGCGCGGGTATCATCCATTACCTTGAATCGCTGAAGCGATAAACAGCGATATCTGGATCGGAGCAATTACTGATGAACATGGATAACTATGTCAACTGGCTTTATCGCTGGCGCTTCATGATCGTGATTGCCACTGTAGTCATAGTCGGTCTCGCGGCTTATGGCGGCAGGGACCACCAGAAAAATTTCAAGACCGATTATCGTAATTTCTTCAGTGAAGATAATCCGCAGCTGCTGGCTTTTGAAGAATTACAGAATGTCTATTCGAAGAACGACAATCTGCTGATCGCCATCGAACCGAAGAGTGGCAATGTTTTCGAGCCAAAGACGCTTGATTTACTGGAGAAACTTTCCTATCCCAGCGGGGAGTTGAGTGCATGGAAGATTCCTCATGCCGCACGTGTTGACTCGATTGCGAATTTTCAGCATTCCTATGCAGAAGAAGATGATCTGATCGTTGAGGACCTGGTACAGGATGCGCTTGCGATGACGCCGGAGCGGCTTGCGCAGATACGGTCCACCGCCGTACAGGAACCATTGCTGAAAAACCGTTTGATCACGGACAAGGCTGACATAACAGCCGTAAATGTACGCATTGAATTACCCGGTAAAAGCAACCAGGAAATCGTCAATATTGCGCACTATGCGAGGCAACTGGCTGAGAAAATCAAAACCGAGTATCCGGGCGTCAATGTATATCTTAGTGGTATCGTTATGCTCAACAATGCTTTTCCGGAAGCCAGTAAAAAAGACTGGGGTTCGCTCGTACCCCTCATGTTCCTGATGATTGCTGTCGTCATGGCACTGATGCTAAAGGCGGTCAGTGGCACGATCACGACGATCATCGTCATTTTCTTTTCCATCATGGCAGCCATGGGGACAGCCGGCTGGTTACAGTGGTGGCTCAGCGCACCGTCGGCATCATCGCCGATCATTATCATGACCCTGGCGGTTGCGGACTGTGTGCATATCCTGGTGAGTATGTATGCGTTGATGCGTGAAGGAATGGATAAGCGCCAGGCATTGACTGAAAGTATGCGTATTAATATGCGCCCGGTTTTCCTGACCAGTCTAACCACTGCTATTGGCTTTATTGCGCTCAATTTCAGCGATGCGCCACCTTTCAGGGACCTCGGAAACATCACTGCCATTGGTGTTATCTATGCCTATCTGTTATCCATAATATTTCTGCCCGCGTTAATGTTTATCCTGCCAACCCGGGTTGCCCATGAACGGGCACAGACTCATCATGCAATGATGTGGATGGCGGAGTTTGTGATCAGTTATCGCGACCGGATCATCATCTTCATGGGTATCGCCATCGTGGTACTGGCGTCATTTATTCCCCGCATCGAGTTTAATGATGAATTCATAAAGTACTTCGACGAATCAGTGGAGTTTAGGGCACACACTGATATCGTGACGGACAAGTTAACCGGTATCTACGAAATCCAGTATTCACTGGATTCAGGTGAAACCGGGGGGATCAATGAACCCGCATTCCTGAGCCACGTGGAGGCTTTTGCCAACTGGTACCGACAGCAGCCGAATGTCGTTCATGTCAATACCATCATTGATACCATGAAGCGGCTGAACATGAACATGCATTTTGATGACCCGGCGTGGTACAGGTTACCGGAGGAACGTGACCTGGCTGCCCAGTATCTGTTGCTATACGAGATGTCACTGCCTTTCGGACTTGATCTGAACAATACCATCAATATTGACAAGTCTTCTACGCGCATGACCGTAACCCTGCAGAGTATTGACAATATCCGCATCCGTGAACTTGCGGCCCAGGCGGCCCAATGGTTACGCGACAATCCACCTGTAATGGCAGAACATGCGGCCAGCGCGACGATCATGTTTGCGCATATCGCAGAGCGAAACATCAAAACCATGCTGGTGGGTACGGCCATAGCGATGTTGATGATTGCAGTGGTTTTGATCATCGCACTGCGCAGCTTCAAATATGGCATCCTCAGCATCGTGCCGAACTTTGTACCGGCAATCATGGGTTTCGGTATCTGGGCGATCATTGATGGCCGGGTAGGGCTGGCATTATCTGTAGTGGCTGGTATGACACTGGGAATCGTGGTCGACGATACCGTGCATTTCATGAGCAAGTATCAATGGGCAATCGAAAAGCACAAGGCAAGCGCGGAGGACGCCGTACGCTACGCATTTTCAAAGGTGGGAACTGCATTATGGGTTACATCTTTCACCCTGGTCTGCGGGTTTTATGTCCTGTCCACTTCGGCATTTGAACTCAACAAGGGTATGGGGCAGCTGACCGGCCTGGTTATCGCGCTTGCGCTGGTTGCGGACCTGACCTTCCTGCCGGCATTGCTGATGAAATTTACTGGAGAAAAAGATGAAAATAGCGATGAGGATATTGAACCTGACTCTGATAGCGACGCTCCTGTTACTGCCTGAAGCCTATGCATTAACACCGGAAGAAAAGGGACTGGAAATCGCTCTGGAGACGGACCGGAGGGACACCGGCTGGAGGGATTTCCGGACCAATATGACCATGACGCTGTATAACAAGCAGGGTGAAAGCAGTATTCGCAGCATGAAAAGCAGCTCACTTGAGGGAAAGGATGACGGTGACAAGACCATCATCGTGTTTGATGAGCCAAAAGATGTGAAGGGAACCGCTTTGCTGACCTTTACACACAAGCAGGGTGCAGATGATCAGTGGTTATATTTGCCAGCCCTTAAACGGGTAAAGCGAATAGCATCGCGCAACAAGTCCGGCCCGTTCGTCGGCAGTGAGTATGCCTATGAAGACCTGACATCACAGGAAGTCGAAAAATATAGCTACCGGTATTTACGTGATGAAGGATGTGGAGATCATGCCCCGGACCTGGTCTGCTTTGTCAATGAACGTGATCCGGTAGATGAGTATTCCGGCTATACCAAACAGCATGTCTGGGTCGATCAGAACGAATACCGGCCACAAAAAATCGATTTTTATGACCGCAAGGGTGAATTGCTGAAAACACTGACCTTTTACGAGTATCAGCAGTACCTGGGCCAATACTGGCGTGCGCACAGGCTGATGATGGTCAATCACCAGACTGGCAAGAAAACCGAACTCAAATGGGAAGGCTACGAATTTCGTACCGGTCTGAAAGACAATGATTTCAACAAGAACAGCCTCAAACGTGCGAGATAGTTAGTGCGCGCTTTACTGCTGATGTTGTTGCTGGTTGGTATTGCCCATGCCGGCGAATGGTCAGGCAATATCGCTATCGAGGGGCGTGTGTTTCAGCATGATGCACTGGACCCGCGGCAGGATAACAGTAACTTTTCATTTTCCGCGTTACCGGAATATTTTCATGAATGGAACGATGGTGCGGACTCGATTACGTTTACACCCTTCATTCGCGTTGATTCGGATGATGATGAACGGACCCATGCTGATCTGCGCGAACTGAAATGGACCCATGTAGGCGACCAGTGGGAAACCCATATGGGAATCAGCAAGGTATTCTGGGGCGTGGCCGAATCCCAGCATCTGGTTGACATCATCAACCAGACCGACCTTGTTGAGAACCTCGATGGCGAGGACAAGCTGGGCCAGCCTATGCTGAAGTATTCTACTTCGCGTGAGTGGGGCACGCTGGACCTGTTTTTGCTGCCGGGTTTTCGTGAACGGACCTACCCTGGAAAAGATGGACGAATCAGGACGATACCGCGGGTAGATACTGACCTGGTGCAGTATGAATCCGCTAAAAAGGAGAAGCATATCGATTCGGCGATACGCTGGTCGAATACCTATGATATCTGGGATGTCGGGGTATCCTGGTTTTCCGGCACCGGGCGTGATCCCGTGCTGATTCCGGCGATCGACAGCAACGGCGAAGTGGTGCTTGCACCGTTTTATGAACAGATCAACCAGACCGGCCTGGACGTACAGGCGACTATTGATTCCTGGCTACTGAAACTGGAAATAATCAGCCGTGACGGTACAGGCGATCGCTACACGGCGTCTACGGCCGGCTTTGAATATACGCTATATGGCCTGTTTGATTCTGCCCATAATCTTGGCTTGCTGGCGGAGTACCTTTACGACGAGCGCGGGCGCAATGCACCAACGTTCTTCGAGGATGACCTGTTTGTGGGAGCGCGCTGGACATGGAACGATGTTCAGGATACGCAGTTACTGGCGGGCATGATCAAGGATAGTAACAGCAGTGAACGTATCTTTCGGCTTGAGGCCAGCCGCCGCATAGGCGAGAGCCTCAAACTGAATATAGAGGCGCAGGTTTTTTCCAATATACCGCCATCATCCCGTTTTGCGAATTTCAACCAGGAAGATTATTTGCAGGTAGAGCTGGCCTGGTATTTTTAACGTCCTGGCTTGATCCATAGCGGTGTTTTTCGCTGATCATCGTTCCGTCTGTCTGCTAGAGGTGAAACAGAAAACCGGGGGCAGGCTATTATGACGCTACTCGCTGCAGGTCATTTGCTATAATCACGGCCATGTCCGGCATCAGTCAAATACAGATGAGCTTCGTGCCCCTTGAAGATCGTATCCTGATGCGAATGAGTACGCTCACTGCTGAAGGTTTCCAGTTCTGGCTGACCCGCCGTTACGTTAAATTACTATGGCCTCTGCTGTTGAACATGCTGGCCAAGGATAGCCTGGTGCTGCTGCAGCAAAGTGAGGACGCCAAGAAGGAGATCATTTCATTTCAGCAGGAGGAAGCCGCCAGGAACATGGACTTCAGCCAGAGCTTTGAAGACAACTTTGATTCAATGCCGCTGGGGGATAAACCGATCCTGCTGGCCAAGGCGGGCGCCAAAACGTCACCGGAAGGCGCCCAGGTGCTCAGCCTGCATCCGGAAGCCGGTCAGGGTATTGATATAGCGCTTAACCAGCAACTCATGCATTCGCTGTGCAAACTTCTGCAGGACACCGTGGCGAAGACAGACTGGGATATAGACCTGGCGCGCTCTTTACGTACTGATGTTACCCAGGTGAGTCAGCAGCCGGCCTCGATCAACTAGGATTGTAAAGAATGATGAACTACCTCTGGGGCGGTCTCATTCTCATTAGCATGCTGTTCGCTGTCGGTGGCGACCTGTACGACATCAGCCGTGACACCTATCAGAACAGTGAGGAATACCTGCTCAGGCCAGAAACTGGCCAGTTGCAGGTACTGAATAATCAAAAATTACGCCTGGTTCTGGAAGCAGGTGATCAGCCATCCATCGAGGCCATATACCAGACCAATGGCCAGCGTGCCCGTTTACAGCTCAAGTATTCGGACCTGTATCCTGAACAGTGGAAACATCGGTTTGCTGGTGACAGGGACAAAAGTATTCATGCTACTGTCGTCCAGGTTTCCACTAATGAACTTAAGGTCAGTTTACCCGGCATAGTGTGGCACAGGCTTGAACGCATGATGCAGTCGGCATTCGATATGGCCGAATTTGCGGCAAAACTGGCACTGGGACTGATCGGTCTGATGGCACTCTGGCTGGGCTTGATGAAGATTGCCGAACATAGCGGCATGGTCAATGCGCTGGTGAGGTTGATCAGACCGGTATTGAAGAAACTGTTTCCCGAAGTACCTGAGGATCACCCGGCAATGGGCGCGATGACACTTAACCTGTCAGCCAATATGCTGGGTCTTGGCAATGCTGCGACCCCGATGGGGATCAAGGCGATGGAATATCTGCAGGAGCTGAATGAACACAAGGACAGTGCTTCCAACAGCATGTGCATGTTTCTTGCGCTGAATACCTCAAGCGTTCAGTTGTTACCACCTGTGACCGTTATAGCTTTACTGGGCGTCAGTGCGGGCGGGCTTTTCGTCAGCATCTTTCTGGCTACGCTATGTTCAACAGTGGTGGGTGTGCTGGCGGCAAGATGGTATGCCCGCAGGCAGGTGACCCCGTGAACCAGATCGGTATCGTCGTCATGCCTTTGCTGGTCGCTGCGATCGTGGCCTGGGGTATGTGGAAACGGGTCGCGGTCTACGAGGTATTTGTCGACGGCGCAAAAGAAGGTTTTGATATCGCAGTCAGAATCATTCCCTACCTGGTGGCGATCCTGTTTGCCATTGCCATGTTCAGGGCCAGTGGTGCAATGGAATTTCTGTTCTCGTTTATCGGGCCGGTATTCGAGTGGTTCGGCTTTCCGAAGGAATTATTACCCATGGCCATTACCAGGCCGCTGTCGGGTAGTGGTTCGCTCGGCGTACTGGCTGACATGGTCAATACTTATGGTGAAGACGCGCTGGTAGTGAAAATGGCGGCGACCCTTTTCGGTTCGACAGAGACCACGCTTTATGTGCTGGCGGTTTACTTTGGTGCGGTGAATATTCGCCGTACCCGTTATGCCTTACAGGTAGGCTTGATGGCGGATGCAGCGGGCGCAATCGCGGCGGTTATTTTCTGTAACCTGTTATTTACCTGAATTCCGCTATTAATTTTTACCCCTGCCGGGATATTCATTCATTCCGGCGTGCTGAATAAACTCCTCATCCAATATTCTACCGGGTTTACTGATTTATGACCGCTTCAGAAATACATGATCATAAAGATCTTATGCACTCCATTATTGCGCGGGTCGCAACCGGGCCACACCTGAGCAAGGATATTTCCTTCGAGGAGGCGCGTGCCGGCATGCGCGCAGTGCTCAGTGGCCATATCAGTAATGTGCAGGCTGCCATCTTCCTCATTGCGCTGCGCATGAAGCGCGAAACCAGGGAAGAAAATGCCGGCATCCTGCAGGGCATTATCGACGTGGTGCAGCCATTGACCGCGCAAGTCGACGAACTACTTGATATTTCGGACCCTTACGATGGCTGGAACCGGGGTTTGCCGGTGTCGGCTTTTTTACCTGCCGTGATGGCGGCGTGTGGCATGCCTGCGGTCACACATGGCCTGGAGTCCGTGGGGCCGAAGTATGGCGCAACCCACAACATGGTTCTTCGGGCCGCAGGTAAACAGGTGAATATGACTTCGCAGCAGGCAGCCGAGCAGATCGCCAATCCCGAAGCCGGTTGGGCTTACCTGGATCAATCCGTGTTTTGCCCGATACTGCATGACCTGATTGATTTCAGAACCGAAATTATCAAGCGTACCGTGATTACGACGGTCGAGGTGCTGGTCGGGCCGATACGTGGCAGGAAGGCCACGTACGCAATGGTGGGTTATGTGCACAAGGCTTACCCACCACTCTATGCCGATCTTGCCAGGCAGGCGGGTTTTCAGTCAGCAATGATAATCAAGGGCGTCGAGGGCAGTGTGATACCGTCGCTGACGCAGGCGGCCAAAATGTTTCATTACTACGATCAGGGCGAAGAGCAGGAGGTATTGGTTGATCCGGCTGTTCTGGGAATTGAACAAGCGGGACGCAGCGTGCCGTTACCTGAGGGTATAGAGAAAGTAAAAGGGGGCGGAGCATCAGATGAGGAATCCGTTGCGGTTATTGCCCGGCAGGCTGCCGATGCCGGCCTGGCTGCACTGGGCGGGGAGCAGGGGCCTGCCTATGACAGCCTGGTGTATGCGGCAGCGGTCGCTCTGCATCATTTGAACAGGGAATCGTTACAGGCGTCTGCAGAACGGGCCAGGCAGGTTTTGAATGATGGTACAGCCCTGGCCAGGTTCAACGCAGCCTTATAAGATAAATCACTTTATATAAAGATTATAACTATTTGAAATATATAGTTATTCGTGAACTTCTACAACGGTTCTGTGTGATTCTTTTTTGACTTCAGGCGCCGTGCCTTCTTCAAATCGTGCGCAAAAGTCGATGTCACGCACCATCGGCCACATGGCTACCCGTGTACTGACATTGGTTCCTGTCTGGAACAATGAGCCGGATGACGGTGGGTTGAAATGACACTCGCCCTTGATTGGCGGAACTTTGGAGGTGATGCGAAAAAATTTACAGTTCATGCAGGTTGGTTCAGCCATGATTCCATCCTTTTGTTGTCAATATTTATCAGTCGAAGTATACGACCTCTTTCTGAATATTGCAGACCCAATCTTGTTCAGCTTCGATACAGCCCGTAGGCCATCAGGAGCCAGCCGACAATAAATGCCAACCCACCGATCGGCGTAATCATGCCGAGCTTCCTGATCTCGCTCAGGCTCAGCCCGTACAGGCTTCCGCTGAAGAGAATGATGCCAGCAATAAAACTGATACCCGCCCAGAGCAGCGGTTTTGATTCCGGTATATGCAGCATGAATAGTCCGGTCAAGAGTATTCCGAGGGCGTGGATAAAATGGTAGTCCACTGCGGTCTGGAAAACTTCCATCATTTCGCTACTGAGGGACTTTTTAAGCCCGTGTGCGCCAAAGGCACCGAGCATCACGGCGAATGCGGCAAATAGGGCGCCGCTTACCAGTAAAATTTTCGTACTTTCACTCATGTGCTTCCCTCTGCTTGCGTAACAGGTAACTGTTGACCTCATCCCGGAGTGTTTCCATCTCCATTTTAATCTCATTGATGATCTTGATGGCAGTTTCTCCCAGTGCCATGTCCGGATGTTTGATATCACCGGATAGAATCGCAGCCTGCCCGCGACGGGTAATCTCTGCTTTTTCTTCGGCAATGAACTGGGCGAGATAAAGGTAACTGTGTACCAGGCTCTCCCTGAGGTCGACCTCATCGGTCTGCAGCTCGGACAGTGCAGTCAGTATGGCCTGCTTGATTTGCGGTTTGCTGTACTGCAGCAGTGAATCAGGCATGCCGAACAGGCTTGCATCGGTCAGCTGCATGACCTGGCAGTAGTCGTTGATGATCTTCTCAGCCAGTCTTGTTTTGCCGGTATTCATCCATCAACTCATTTACCTGACTGGTCGTCAGATGTTTCCATGGCAAGGGAAAAAGACCAGGGACCTTACTGATGTAATGTTCGTAAACCCTGCCGTAATACTGAACAAGTTTTTTTTCTTCCAGGCGTGAGCCAATAAAAAAATACAGGCTCATGAATACTGCTGAAACAAGCATCAGGCTGTCCATGGGGCGCGTCCATATCAGGATGAGCGCAAAACAGTACCAGGGATGACGCACATAGCGATGAAACGGCGAGAGATGCAGATGCTCCTGGTCCTCAATGCTTTTTTCCTGTGCTTTTAACTGGCGCAAGCCGAGGAATTCGCTGCCATCGTAATATTTAAGTGAAACCATAAATGCGATTAAGGCAAGCGCAGCAATGCTATTCGTTAACCAGAATAACCAGCCCTGGTAATCCCAGAGCATGATGCGTTGGCCGGTGAACAGGACCCATAGCGGTGCTGCGAGTAATACGATAGCGATGAAGTTGAACATCAACCGGTACATAGGCATGAAGTCGGGATTACGGTCTGCAACCCAGCCCTTGACTGTGAGTGATGCGAGTAGTGAGTGAATGATGAAATATCCTGCCCAGATCAATGTCAGCAGTATTGCATCATGGTACACGGGGTCGAAAGACATGATAACAATGCTATCATTCCGGGTATGAAAGTTCGCTGCTTTTTTTATCTGTTACTTGCCTTGTGGTCGTGCTCGTTCGCTGCGCATGCACAGGTGCTTGTACTGGTGCACGGCTATCTTGGTAGCGGAGGTGACTGGCGACTCTCCGGCATTACGCATGCACTGGACCGCGCAGGATGGGAAGATGGCGGACATCTGAGTATCCAGCAAGGCAAGGTGGTGAACTACCGGGCAGGACGGGCGGGTCAGGATAAAACCTTCTACACGCTGGACATGCCTTCGGAGGCATCGATACTTGTTCAGGCAGAAAAGCTGGCGATCTTCATGCAGGCGATCAACAAGTTTCATCCCGGTGAATCGCTCAATATCGCCGGTTTCTCCGCGGGTGGGGTCATAGGGCGCACTTACATGGTGATGCGTAAAGATGAAGAGCCCAGGGTCGCCAGTCTGATTACCATTGCGACGCCACACCTTGGCAGCCATCTTGCCGAGCTGGGGGTCAAGTTAAGGCAAACGCCTTTTTCCTGGGTTGCTCCCTATCTCGGCGCTGGCTCATTCAATCGGTCGGACGTCCTGTTTCACGATTTGCGCCCTGAGGAACCCGGTACCTATCTTTACTGGCTGAACCGGCAGGTTCATCCCAAGGCACGCTATGTTTCGATTATCAGAACCGGTAATTCCCTGTTTAACAGTGACTTTATTGTCCCCGTGTATAGCCAGAACATGAATAATGTTGTCGCACTGCGTGGTTCATCCGTTGTTTTACGTACCAGCGGCGGGCATATGCTTGGCTACCAGGATGCAATGCTGCTGGTCGAGCTGATGATCATTGGTAACCAGATCTAGGCGTATCGCGCGGCAGCACTTAAGCGGCGCTGGCGGCTAGCGACGAAACACCGTCAGCCAGCGCCAGATATTGAACAGCCCGGACAGTGACTGCGCAACATAGGTCAGCGCGCAGGCAAGCAGGATGCTGCGCGCATGTCGCATATCCTGTTGATTCAGGTAGTTACCCGCTTTCAAAACCGGCAATGCCCGTTTGAAACTGGCATCAAACTCAACCGGCAGAGTGACCAGGTGCACGACGCTGGATATACCCATGGTCGCCAGCCCAAGCGCAAACATTACCAGCCCCGATGCGGGGGCACGGGTGATGC